>CAYUIN010000463.1:0-2881 GCA_964444695.1 uncultured Desulfocurvus sp. | reverse complement strand
GCCCCGGGCGGCTCCGGCCCGACCCAGGCCGCGCCGGACCAGGACGTCCCCCTGAAGCCCGACGCCCGCGACTCCCACCTGGCCGAGGAATACCTCTCGCCCATGGCGGGCAAGACCAGGGCCGACAGGCCGGAGGGCGACAAGAGCCTGTTCCGCAAGGTGATGGACGGCGACCTGGACGTGGCCGCCGCACAGCAGGAGGAAGGCGAGTTCCACCTGGAACCCGAGGACGACGGCGCCCCCGGCGGCGGCAAAACCGGCTCCGACGAAGGCAAGGGCGGCAACTAGCGCCATGCAGGAACGCATCTTCTGGAACGTCATGGGGGGAAGGGTCCTAGGCCCGGCCCCCTTTTTCGTGGTCGGCATCGTCAACGCGACGCCCGACTCGTTCTACGACGGCGGGAAGCATGCCGAGGCCGAGGCGGCCATAGCCCACGGCAAGCGCCTGCTGGCCGAGGGCGCCGCCGTGCTGGACGTGGGCGGGGAGTCCACCCGCCCCGGCGCCGCCCAGGTGGACGCCGCCGAGGAGATCCGCCGCGTGCTGCCCGTGGTACATGAGCTGGCGGCGCACATCGAGCGCGCCGAGCCCGGCCCGGGCGCGGACCTGGACCTGCGCGCCGCCGTGTCCGTGGACACCACCAAGGCCGCCGTGGCCGCCGCCTGCCTGGACGCCGGGGCGGCCATCGTCAACGACATCTCCGCCTGCCGCTTCGACCCCGGCCTGCTGGAGGTCCTGGGCCAGTACCAGCCCGGCTACGTGCTGATGCACAGCCTCGGCCGCCCGGAGACCATGCAGCACGCCCCCAGCTACAAGGACGCCGTGGGCGAGATCATCGCCTTTTTCGAGGAGCGCCTGCGCGCCCTGACCCAGGCCGGGCTGCCCGAGGAGAACATCGTCGTGGACCCGGGCATCGGCTTCGGCAAGACCCTGGAACACAACCTGGAGATCCTGCGCAACATCGAGGCCTTCGGCGTCCTCGGCCTGCCGGTGTTCGTGGGCCTGTCCAACAAGTCCATGTTCCAGCAGCTCCTCGGCCTGCCCGTGGACGAGCGCGGCCCCGCCACGCAGGCCGCCACAGCCGTTTTGGCCTCGCGCGGGGTGCGCATCCACCGCGTGCACGACGTGGCCCAGACCGTGCGCACCCTGACCGTGGCCGAGGCCCTGCGGCGCAGGCCCGCGCCGCCCGGCTCCCGGGGAGGCTTGCCGTGATCGACCTCGGCTGGTTCCGCATCTCCTGGCGCGAAATCGCGGACATCGCGCTGGTCGCCTTCATCTTCTACCGCCTGATCCTGCTCATCCGGGGCACTCGCGCCCTGTCCGTGCTCTGGGGCCTGCTGCTGGTCGGCGTGGTCTACTACTTCTCGGAATTCTTCGGCCTGCTGACGCTCAACTGGCTGCTGGCCAACTTCCTGGGCTCCATCTTCCTGGTGGTCATCATTCTGTTTCAGCGCGACATCCGAAACGCCCTGTCCCAGTTCGGCGCGGGCAGCATCTGGCGCAAGAAACGCAGCGTGGCCGACGAGGTCTTCGCCCAGCTGATCACCGCCTTCCTGGACATGGCCAAGCGCCGCGTGGGGGCCCTGGTGGTCATCGAGAAGAACGTCCCGCTGGGCGACCTCACCGAGCGCGGGGTGACCGTGGACGCCCGCGTCTCCCGCGACCTGCTGCTCACCGTGTTCCACCCGGACACGCCGCTGCACGACGGCGCGGTCATCGTGCGCGGGGAGCGGCTGTTGGCGGCGGGCTGCATCCTGCCCCTGGCCGTGGGCGTACGCCACAAATCCGCCTTCGGCACCCGCCACCGCGCGGCCATCGGCATCACCGAGGAGACGGACGCCGTGGCCGTGGTCGTGTCCGAGGAGCGCGGCGAGATTTCCATCGCCATCGGCGGGCGGCTCACCGCCGCCCTGGACGAGGTGCGCTTAAAGCGCGTGCTCAAGAAGGCCTGGGAGAAGTAGGGCATGTTCCGCAACTGGCAATACCGCCTGCTGGCGCTGGTGCTGGCCCTGGGCTGCTGGTACGTGGTCACGGGCCGCGAGAAGGTCCAGTCCTGGATCGAGATGCCCGTGGAGATCGTCGGCGCCAAGCAGGACATGATGATCCTGGAAGGCATGAAGACCCGCATCGCCGTGCGCGTGCGCGGCCCGCGCGCCCTGGTGCGCGGCCTGGAGGAGAAGCGCCCGGTCTACACCCTGGACCTCTCCGACCTCGCCACCGGGCAGACGACCATCCCCTTCGAGGCCGAGAACATCCCCCTGTCCATGGCCCTGGACGTGGTGGAGATCGACCCCCCGAGCATGACCATCACCGCCGACAGGCTCATCTCGCGCGAGGTGCCCGTGCGCCCGGTGTACACGGCCGAGCCCGGGCCGGACCTGGAGCTGCGAAACGCCACCGCCGAGCCCGCCGTGGCCAGCCTCTCCGGCCCGCAGACCGTGCTCGAGGCCCTGGACGCCGTGCCCACCCGCTCCGTGACCATTCCCGTGCCCGCCGCCGGGCTGTTCGGCGCTCGCGCCGAGCTGGACCTGCCCCGCGCCGTCACCGCAGACCCGGTCTCGGTGCGCGTGGCCGTGGAATACAGCCTCAAGCTGAAGTCCGTGTGGCTCAAGCTCCCGGTCAAGGTGCTGCCGGAAAACGGCGAGGGCGCCTCCGTCACCCCGGGCACGGTGCAGATCCGCTGCGGCGTGCCGCTGCCCATCCTGCGCGAGGAGAACTTCAAGGAGCGCTTCATGGCCTACGTGCTGCTGCCCTCGGGCCTGGCCGCCGGGCGGCACTCCCTGCCCGTGCGGCTCAAGCTCCCCGAGGGCTGCGCCCTGGAAAAGACCGTGCCGGAACAACTGGAAGTCAGGGTCAAAAAGAAGTAGCATCCGCCCCGCGCCC
>CAYUIN010000462.1:0-2883 GCA_964444695.1 uncultured Desulfocurvus sp. | reverse complement strand
CCACCGCCGTGCCGCCCGAGGTCGCCCTGTCCGGCCCCGAGGCCGTGTTGTCCGCGCTGGAGGACATCCCCACCCGCAGCGTCGTGGTCCCGGTCCCCGGTCCCGGCGTGTTCGGCGCCCGGGCCGAGCTGGACCTGCCGCGCGCCGTCAACGCCGACCCGTCGGCCGTGCGCGTGTCCCTGGGCTACGCCGTGAAACTCAAGGCCGTGTGGCTCAAGCTGCCGGTCAAGGTGCTGCCGGAAAACGGCCAGGGCGCCACGGTGACCCCGGGCACCGTGCAGATCCGCTGCGGCGTGCCCCTGCCCATCCTGCGCGAGGAGAATTTCAGGGACAAGTTCATGGCATACGTCTTGCTCCCCTCGAACCTGGAGTCGGGACGGCACTCTTTGCCGGTGCGCCTGAAGCTCCCCGAGGGCTGCGCCCTGGAAAAGACCGTGCCCGAAGAACTGGAAGTCCGGGTCAAAAAGAAGTAGCATCCGCCGCGCCCGCGCCGCATCAGGCGGCGCATCCCACCGACGGCAGAGAGGAACGATGGTCAATCGCATTTTCGGCACCGACGGCCTGCGCGGCCGGGTCAACGAATTCCCCATGCTCCCGGAAACCGTTTTGCGCCTGGGCCTGGCCGCCGGGCAGTACTTCCGAAACGGCAAGAAGCGCCACAAGGTGCTGATCGGCAAGGATACCCGCATCTCGGGCTACATCTTCGAAACCGCGCTGACCTCCGGGCTGTGCGCCGCGGGCATGGACGTCCAGCTGGTGGGGCCGATGCCCACCCCGGCCATTTCGTTTTTGACCCGCTCCATGCGCTGCGACCTGGGCGTGGTCATCTCCGCCTCCCACAACCCGTACTACGACAACGGCATCAAGTTCTTCGACAGCAAGGGCTTCAAGCTCCCCGACGAGGTGGAGGACGAGATCGCCGAGATGATGCTCGATCCCAGCTTCGACTGGAGCTACCCCGAGGCCGACCGCGTGGGCAAGGCCACCCGCCTCGTGGACAGCATGGGCCGCTACGTCGTGACCCTCAAGCACACCTTCCCGGCGGAACACACCCTGGACGGCATGAAGATCGTGCTGGACTGCGCCCACGGCGCCACGTACCGCGTCGCGCCCATGGTCTTCCGTGAGCTGGGTGCCGAGGTCGTGACCATGGGCACCGAGCCCGACGGCACCAACATCAACGACGGCTGCGGCTCCCTGCACCCGGACAAGGTCGCCGCCCGCGTGGTGGAAGAGGGCGCCCACATCGGCCTGGCCCTGGACGGCGACGGCGACCGGCTGATCGTCGTGGACGAGAAGGGCCGCGTGCTGGACGGCGACCAGATCATGGCCCTGTGCGCCCTGGAGCGCATGGAGCGCGGCGCCCTGCCCGGCAACCTGCTGGTGGCCACCGTGATGAGCAACATGGCCCTGGAAGTCTTCATGACCGAGCGCGGCGGCAGGCTGCTCAGAACCCCCGTGGGCGACCGCTACGTGGCCGAGGCCATGCGCCGCGAAGGCGCCATGCTCGGCGGCGAGCAGTCCGGCCACCTGATCTTCATGGACTACTCCACCACCGGCGACGGCATCCTTGCCGCCTTGCAGCTGATGCGCATCATGGTCGGCAAGGGCCGCCCCCTGTCCGAGCTGGCGCACCTGCTCGAACCGTACCCCCAGGTGCTGGTCAACGTCATGGTGGACCACAAGCGGCCCTTCGACCAGGTGCCCGAAGTCGCCGAGGCCGTGGCCCAGGCCGAGTCCGAACTCGCGGGCAAGGGCCGCGTGCTGCTGCGCTACTCCGGCACGGAGCCCAAGGCCCGGGTCATGGTCGAGGGCCAGGACCCCGCCCAGGTCAGCTCCCTGGCCGACTCCCTGGCCGAAACCGTGCGCAGGGCCTTGAAGTAACCCGTGAAATCGGTATTCTGAAGGCGCACTTCTAGCCCGTCCAAGGAGCCCGAGATGGATATCCGCAAAGTCGTCATCCCCGTCGCCGGCTGGGGCACCCGCTCCCTGCCCGCCACCAAGAACGTCCCCAAGGAACTGCTGCCCATCTACAAGAAGCCCGTGGTGCAATACGTCGTCGAAGAGGCCATCAACACCGGGCTGACCGAGGTCGTGTTCATCAACAACCAGACCAAGACCATCATCGAAGACCACTTCGACCACAACTGGGTCCTGGAAAGCCTCCTGGAACGCAAGGGCAAGACGGAAGTCCTCAAGGAAATCCGCGACGTGGCCGAGATGGCCAACATCATCTCCGTGCGTCAGAAGCTCCAGCTCGGCCTGGGGCACGCCGTGCTCTGCGCCCAGGGCGTCATCAACGAGGAGCCCTTCGGCGTCATGGTCGGCGACGACCTGATGTTCGGCATGGAACCCGGCATCAAGCAGCTCGTGGACGTGGCCAAGGCCGAACGCCTGTCCGTGGTCGGCGTGGTGGAGGTGCCCCGCAGCAAGGTCGACCGCTACGGCATCATCCAGGGCGAGGAGTTCGCCCCGGGCATCTTCCGCGTGCGCCAGATGGTGGAAAAGCCGTCCATCGAGGAGGCCCCCTCGCGCATGGCCGTCGTGGGCCGCTACGTGCTGATGCCCGAGGTCTTCGACCACCTGAAGAACCTCAAGCCCGGCGTGGGCGGCGAAATCCAGCTCACAGACGCCCTGGAAATCATGGCCAAGGAAAACCGCCTGCTGGCCGTGAAGATGCGCGGCCGCCGCTTCGACGCGGGCGACTGGGTGGAATACCTCACCGCCAACATCTACTTCGCCCTGCAAGACGAGGAACTGCGCGACGGCCTGGTCAAGAACCTCCAGGAACTGCTGTCCTGCAAATAGCCCTCGCCCCTGCGCAAAAAAAGCCCCGCTCCCGGCGGGGCTTTTTTTGCGCCATGCGACGCGGCGGGCGCGACG
>CAYUIN010000461.1:0-2892 GCA_964444695.1 uncultured Desulfocurvus sp. | reverse complement strand
CCCAGCCGCCGGAGGCATTTCTTCACCGCCCCGCTGCGCCGCCGCTTCGTCCTGCCCGTGGCGCGCGCCCGGGGGCCGGGGCCGCCTGGCGGCGGCTGGGCGCGTGGCCTGGGGGGGCTAGTCGGTGGCGAGTTGGTTGGCGAGGGGGGTGGTGTCCTTGTCGCGGGCGAGGTAGTCGCGGGCGTCGGCGAGAGAGTTGAAGCGCAGGAAGAAGGTGCGCGAGCGGATCTTTTCGTAGGAGTCCAGGGTCAGGGCGAAGGTGTTCTGGGTGGTGCGGTAGAGGCGGTATTCGAAGACGGTGCTGCGGCGGCCGTCGTGGACCACCTCGCGGGAGGTGGCTGCCACGAGGGTCCCGGTGAATTCGTGAGTCTCACCGTTTTCGAGGTGCACGACGACGTGTTCCATGGTTGTGGGGCTGCGCGGCGGGTTGCGGGGCCGTGGAATCGCCGCCGTGGGCCTGGCTGGAAATATGGCATAAAAAAAAGAAAGGCGGAAGGCTTTGGGGGCCTTCCGCCGAGTGCGGTCTTGGGGTCCGGGGCCGGTTATTGCGGCGTGACCTCGGTCTGGACCTGTTGCAGCAGTTCCATGGCCTGGTGGAGCTTTTCGTTCTGCTCCGGGGTCTCCATCTGGGTGCTCATGTAGGCGGCGCGCTGGGCCATCTCCTGGAGCATGGTGCCCATGACCATCATCCGGCTCTTCTGGGGCAGGTTCTCCAGGGCGACGATCTTGTCCTCGATGCCGTTCATGCGGCCGGAGAGCTGGTCCACGGTGCCGGAAACGCCCTTGAGGTTCTGGTTCAGCCCGAAGAAGAACACGACCAGAAGGACCACGGACAGGATGGAAACGAACAGGGCGACCTTGCTCATGTCGCGGCGGGTTTCTTCCTGGGCCTGGGGATCGGTATGCACGGTCGCCTCCTTGGGCTCTTTGTTTTCTGCTGCCTTGCCGATGAAATGCACCTTCTCCGATGCGCTCATGTGTCCTCCGAAAGCGGTATCAAGGATATGTGGGAAGGAGGTTCATCCTAGCCCAGGCCCGGGTCATTGGCAAGGACCAATGCCCAAAGTATAAATAATAGACTAGTTATATCTGCATGTTATGAAATAATACGCCGAAGGTACGGAGATCTGGGGGATCAGCCCACGACCACGCGGTTGCGCCCGGCGTTCTTGGCCTTGTACAGGGCGGCGTCCACGCGTTGGACGAGGTCCTCCAGGGCTTCGCCGGGCTGGTGCGCGGCCACGCCGATGGAGCTGGTGACCACGCGGCGGACGCCCTTGAAGTCGTAGCCTTCGATCTTGCGGCGCAGGCGTTCGGCCACGCGGCTGGCGCGGCGCAGGTCGGAGTCCGGGGTGACGACCATGAACTCCTCGCCGCCCCAGCGGGCCAGGACGTCGGAGTTGCGGATGTTGTTGCGCACCAGGGCGGCCAGCTCCTTCAGCACCGAGTCGCCCACGTCGTGTCCGTAGTCGTCGTTGACGCGCTTGAAGTGGTCCAGGTCGAACATCACGAGGCAGTACGGCCGGGCCCCGGCGGCCACGCGTTCCATGAGGTCCATGAAGCTGCGGCGGTTGGCGGCGCCGGTCAGCGGGTCGGTGGCGGCCTGGTCTTCGAGGTGGCGGCTGCGGTCGTCCAGTTCGGAGACGTCGGTCAGGGTGAACAGGTACTTGCCCGGCGTGGGGAACTCCTTGAAGCGCACGACGTAGGTCCCGGGCCGGCGGGCGGGGTCGCGGGGGTTGGGCATGCGCACCATGTGTTCGCGGTCCAGGGGGTCGTCGACGATGGTCCTGATCCAGTCTTCGCCGCCGTCGTAGGGCTTGCCGTCCAGCTCGCTGAACAGGTCGCCGACGGCGGTCTCCTGGCAGCGGAAGGCCTCGAAGGAGTCCAGGCCGAGGTGGCTCAGCATGCCTTCGTTGACGTAGCTCACGCGGCCCTCGTCCACGAGGAGCACGAAGTTGGGGTAGCTGTCCATGAGCAGGCGCAGGGAGGTTTCGGCCTCCATCAGCCTGCGGCGCATGGCGATGCGGCGCACGGTCTTGCGGATGGCCCCCAGCAGCGGTTCGGGCAGGATGGGCTTGAGCAGCAGCTGGTCCACGTCCTGTTCCAGGGCGCGGACCACGAGCTCCGGCTCGTCCACGCCGGTGGCGATGAAGATGGGCACGTCGGGGTCTGTCTCGCGGATGCGCCGCGAGAGTTCCAGGCCGTCCATGCCGGGCATCAGGATGTCGATGATCAGGATGTCCGGGGAGGTCTCGCGGAACAGGCGCAGGCCCTCCTCGCCGGTCTCGGCGACGTGCACGACGCCGACCACGCGTTCGAGCATCAGGGTCACGTGGCTGCGGGCGAAGGCGTCGTCGTCCACCAGCAGCACGCTGACGTCCTGCATGGCGGCGGGGGACAGGCAATGGGCAGTGGGGGCCATGGGCGGTTCCTCCGTCCCGGGCGGCGCGTGGGGGCGCGGCCCTAGTTGGTCCAGCGTCCGGACACGTAGCGGAAAATCTCCGTGACCCGCCGGGTGGCGACGAGCACGAACGGGCCTCGGCGGGCCTGGTCCTCGCTGCCCGCGCGGGCCTCGTAGCGGTGTTCCAGGTAGCGCAGCACGCCCACGAACGGGCAGGCCGCCCCGCCCGAGGCCGAGGGTTTGACCTGCATCTGCATGGAGCCGTGGTCCACCTCCACGAAGCGGGCGACCACGGTGCCGTCGTCGCCGGGGGCGATCTGCATGTCGGCGGCGGTGTGGCGCAGGTTGCGGCTGATGGTCCCCAGCCAGCTGCGGGCGAAGGGCTCGAACTGGGAGGTGGCGCCTTCCAGGGTCACGGGGCCCTTGGCGCGCGGGGCGGCCGGGGCCTTGGCGCGCGGGGCGGCGGGCCGGGGCGCGGCCGCGACGGCCGG
>CAYUIN010000460.1:0-2893 GCA_964444695.1 uncultured Desulfocurvus sp. | reverse complement strand
CAGATGTACGCCCTGCGCTTCGGCACGCCGCCGGTGGCCACCGCCGTGGGCGGCCTGCGCGACACCATCGTCCCTCATCCGGACCCGCGGGCCACGGGCTTCACCTTCGCCGCGCCCGAGCCCGGGCTGTTGGTGGCGGCCGTGCGCCGCGCCGTGCAGGCCTGGGAGGACCGCCCCTCCTGGCTGGCCATGCAGCGCCGGGGCATGGAGCAGGAATTTTCCTGGGACAATTCCGCCCGCGCCTACATCGACGTCTACCGTTCCATCGGCGCGAAAATCTAGTGGTGCAAAACGATTTGAACATGGTATGGTTCGCCTGAATCATCCCATGAGGAGGTGCTCCGATGAGCCTGAAGAAACAGTATCTGAAGTCCAAGCCGGTGGTGAAGGTCACCTTCCGCCTGCCCAAGGACGCCGCCCCCGAGGCCAAGACCGTGGCCCTGGTGGGGGAGTTCAACGACTGGAACATCTACGCGACCCAGATGAATCGTCTGAAGAGCGGCGACTTCACCATCACCCTGGAGTTGGACGCCGGACGGCCCTACGAATACCGGTATCTCATCGACGAAACGCACTGGGAAAACGACTGGGACGCCGACCGCTACGTGCGCAGCGCCTTCGGCAACTGCGACAACTCCGTGGTGGACGCCTGATTCCCCCGGCGTATCGTTCCCGCTTCCCCCGGCGCTTCGCGCCGTCGGGGTCCGGGCCTCTGCGGGCCCTGGACCGCGCTCCCGCTTTGCCGTAATCTGCCGCCGCCATGCCTGAAACTCCCCTGTTGCTGACGCTGGGCGACCCCGACGGGCTCGGCCCGGAACTGGTCTGCCGCCTGCTGGGCGCGGGCGCCGCCCCGGCGCGGCCCGTGCTCCTCGTGGGGCCCGAAAGCGCCCTGGACGTCCACCGCGCCCGCCTGGGCCTGCCGCGCTTCTGGCGGCGGGTGGAGCGGGGCGCGCTGGCCGCGCCGGGGCCGGGCCTGTCGCTGTACGTGCCGCCCGGGTTGGAGGGCTTTTCCCCGGCGCCGGGCGGGCCCCGGCCCGAGGGCGGGCGCGCCGCCGGGCTCAGCCTGGACGCGGCCTGCGAGCTGCTGGCCGGGGGCGCCGCGCGCGGCGTGGTGACCTGCCCGCTGAACAAGGCCATGCTCCAGGAGGCCGGGTTCGACTTCCCCGGGCACACGGAGCTGTTCGCCCAGCGCCTGGGCGTCGGGGCCGACGGGGTCTGCATGCACCTGTGCGGCCCCAAGCTGCGGGTCAGCCTGGTGACCACGCATCCGCCCCTGGCCGCCGTGCCCGCGCTGGTCACGGCCGGGCGCGTGCTGCGCTGCCTGGAGCTGACCTGGGACATGCTGCGCCGCCTGGGCCTGGACACGGCGCCCATCGCCGTCTGCGGCCTCAACCCCCACGCGGGCGAGTCCGGCAGGATCGGGCGCGAGGAGGTGGAGGTCATCGCCCCGGCCCTGGAGCTGGCCCGCGCGCGCGGCATCGACTGCGCCGGGCCGCTGCCCGGGGACACGGTGTTCCACTTCGCCGCCGCCGGGCGCTACAGCGCCGTGCTGGCCATGTACCACGACCAGGGCCTGGCCCCGCTCAAGCTGCTGCACTTCGGCGAGGCCGTGAACGTGACCCTGGGCCTGCCCGTGGTGCGCACCAGCGTGGACCACGGCACGGGCTACGACATCACGGGCCGCGACGTGGCGGACCTGGGCAGCCTGGCCGCCGCGCTGGACCTGGCCGAACGCCTGCTGGCCGCCCGCTAGCTCGGTACGCTTATTGCTTCGAATCGTCCCGGGAAGGAGAGCCGACTCCTTCCCGGGACGTTTTGTTTGGCCGCGCGAAAGCGCAGGGAGCCGCAATGTTTGGAAAATTCCAGCGCAAGCCGTTGCGCGTGCAGGTCGCGGACCTGGCCGACGGATTGACCCGGGCGGTGACGCTTTTCCGACACGGGCGCGCCGTGCAGGCCTTCGACCTGTTCGAGCAGCTGCTGGACGCCTGGCCCGAGGCCCAGGTGGAGATCCTCGGCCTGTGCCACGACTGCTACAAGGCCCTGGGCGACGTGGGACGCTACGAGCTGTACCAGCGCCGCCACGTCGATTTCCCGGTGCGCCCCGGGGACCGCGTGCTGGACGTGGGCAGCGGCAACGTGCCCTTCCCCCTGGCCACGGACCTGGCGGACCTGGCCGTGGACGACGACTCCGTGGGCCGCGCCGGGCAGCCGTTCAAGGCCCTGGCGGGGCGGCGCGTGCACCGCTGCGCCGTGGAGGCCCTGCCCTTCGCCGACCAGGAGTTCGATTTCGTCTACTGCTGCCACGTCCTGGAACACAGCCTGGACCCGGCCCGGGCCTGCGAGGAGCTGATGCGCGTGGCCCCGCGCGGCTACGTGGAGACCCCTTCCCCGGGCAAGGACATCTTTCTAGATACGGCCAAGATTTCCAATCATCTCTGGCAGGTGCGCCTGTGGAACGGGACGCTGGTGTTCGAGGAATACGACGAGGCGACCCGGCGCGGGCTGGCCTCGTCCGTGCTTCTGGACATGCACGTCCGCCCGCAGTCGGCGCGCGAGAAGGCCTTCGCGGCCCTGGTCTACCTGAAGGCCCCGGCCGTGAACACCATGCTGCCCTGGGAAGGCCGCTTCGAATACGAGGTCCGCTGGCGGCGCAACTGGGCCCCCGGCCTGGCCGAGGCGGCCGCCTCCGAGCCCGACCCCGCGCGCGAGGCCGCCCGCCGGGCCGCCCGGCGCATCGAGCCCGTGGGCCCCGTCCGCCCCGAGGCCCCGCGCCCGCTGCGCCTGATGCAGGTCCACACCTTCTACCCGCAGGCCATACAGGCCGTGTACGACGCTCTGCCGCCCCTGGCCGAGGCCAGCTACGAGGCCCAGGTCCGGGCCCTGGTGGACGACG
>CAYUIN010000459.1:0-2893 GCA_964444695.1 uncultured Desulfocurvus sp. | reverse complement strand
CGCGCGGGCGGTTCCTGGAGCTGCTCTTCGAGTGCGTCAGCGCCTTCGGCACCGTGGGCCTGTCCACGGGCGTCACGCCGTCGCTCACGGCGGCGGGCAAGATCATCGTCACGCTGCTGATGTTCGTCGGCCGCCTGGGGCCCATCGTTTTCGTCAGCGTGCTGCACGACATGCAGCGGCGCGAGAAATTCACCTGGCCGGAGAAGCGCCTGCCCATCGGCTAGGGCGCGCCGTGCCGTCGGAGATTCGTGATGAGCAAACGTCTTGAGATCGGCGTCGTCGGGCTCGGCAAGTTCGGGCTGTTCGTGGCGCAGCGGCTGATGGAACTGGGCAACGACGTGGTGGGCCTGGACGTGAACCCGGACAACGTGCGCCGGGCGCAGGAGCTTCTGACCCAGGTCTACCAGGGCGACGGGTCGGACAAGGGCGTCCTGGAGCAGCTCGGGTTCCATGAGTTCGATTTCGTGGTGGTCAGCGTGGGCGAGGCCATGGAGGCCAGCATCCTGATCGCCATGCATCTCAAGGAGATCGGCGCCAAGGGCGTGTGGGTCAAGGCCGTGAGCCTGGACCACGAGAAGGTCCTGCGCAAGGTGGGCGCCGACGAGGTCTTCTTCCCGGAGCTCATCGGCGCGCAGCAGCTGGCCATGCGCATCGTCAGCCCCGGGCTGGTGGAGTACCTGCACTACGGCCAGGGCATCCTGGTGCAGAAGGTGGTGATCCAGGAGTGGGGCGGCAAGACCCTCAAGGACCTGAACCTGACCAACCGCTACAAGCTGCTGGTCATCGCCCACAAACCGGCCCACGAGAACACCTTCCACTACCTCCCCGGCGCCGAGACCCTGCTCACCCAGGGCGACGAGGTCGTCCTGATCATCCAGGAAGACATGCTCGGGAAGTTCAAGCCGTAGGCCGCAGGGCGACGGCGGACGAAAAGCCCCCGGCGCCTTTGCGCTGGGGGCTTTTCGCGTCCTTTCCGGGCGGGCGGCTCAGACGGCCCAGGTCAGGGCCGGGGCGCCGTCGATGAGGCCCAGGCGGGTGCAGTAGCCCGCGAACACGGCCAGGGCGGCCTGCTCGGCGGGGCCGAGGTCGTAGTCCACCGTGGACAGGTAGTCCTCGATGCCCGCGCGGTTGATCCAGCTCGTGAACTCGTCCCACTGCGCGATCTCCGCGATGGCCGCCACGCAGGTCGTCTTGCAGTGCCGAAGCGCCGTGTACACGTCCGCCAGGACGTCCTTCTGCGCGTCGGAAAGGCCCCGGCGCACGATCCAGACCGCGAAGACGAAGGGCAGGCCCTGCCAGCGCTGCCAGGCCTCGGCCAGGTCGATGACGTGCCAGCCCGCGGGCGGGTCCACCCACAAGCGCAGGGCGTGGTTGCCGATCTCTAGGAACGGCCGCGCGCCGGACAGGCCCGTGCCGGGCTCCATGGGCTCCCAGCGCGCCTCTGGCAGCTCCCAGCAGAACCGCCACAGTACCCTGAGCAGCGCCACGGAACTGGCCGAAGCCCCAGTGACGCCCACCTCCGGCCCATGCTCCGCCAGCCACGCGGGCAGCCCGGCAAGCGGCACCGGGCTGACCAGCAACACGCTCTTCACCGGCCCGGAAGAGGCCGTGATGGACAGGTCCGGCAGCAGCCGGTAGCGCTCTGGCTCGCGCAGGTACTCGAAGGCCGAGGCGGGGGAGATGTCCAGCGTGCCGTCCGCGAGCATGGCGTTCATCTGCGAAGGATGGCCCCGCACATACTCCACGCGCTCCGAAGCCGGAAAAAGCGCCTGCAAGTGGTGGAACAGGGGCAGGACGTTCAGGTAGTTGATCTGGCCGATGCGCAGGCGGGTGTCGTTCATGGCGAATGGCCTACCGCATGCCGCGTCGAAAGAAAAGGGCCCCGGGCCCGCCGCGCCGGGAAATCCGCGCCCCGAACCGCCACGCCCCGCCCCCGGCCCCGCCTCTGGCCGCAAAAAAAGCCCCCGGATCGCTCCGGGGGCCTCAATATCTCGTGCAGGCCGCTCTAGACGAGCTGGCTCATGAGGTATTCCTTGATCTCGGTGATGCCCTTCTCGCCGTCCAGCTCGATGAACTTGAACGGAGCGTCGGCCATGTTCTTGTAGAAGTTCACGGCGGCCATGGTGCCGGTGGTGTCGTCGTAGTAGATGTTGTGACGCTGGTCGATGGCGTTCTCGTCCTGGTCGTCGGCGCGGGAGCTCAGGGCGCCGCCGCACACGCGGCACTTGTCGCCGTCAGGGGCGATGGCGGCGATGCCGATGTTGTTGGGATGGTTGGGGTTGTTCTCGCAGAGGCGACGGCCCATGATGCGGGCCTTGGCGATCTCGCGGGGCAGCTTGATCTCGATGACGTAGTTCAGCTCCACGCCGTCCTTGTTCAGGGCTTCCCACAGCTTCTCGGCCTGCACCAGGGAGCGGGGGAAACCGTCCAGCAGCCAGCCGCTCTTGGAGGACTGCAGCACGTCCAGCACCATCGGGATGGTGATGTCGTCGGGAACCAGCTCGCCCTTGTTGATGTATTCCTTGGCCTTCATGCCGAGCTCGGTGCCGCCGCCGATGTGCTTACGGAAGATGGCGCCGGACTCGATGTGGTCCAGGCCGTACTTGTCCTTGGCCAGGGTGCCCTGGGTGCCTTTGCCGGAGCCGTTGGGGCCGAAGATCAGGATATTCACGTCTGCCTCCTTATGAGTTTGCAAAAAATTTCACAATGCCTATACCCCCAGGCCGCCGCTGTCAATGCCTGATGCGCATCTGCGGGGATTTAGCATGGTTCGGCGCAGGGGAAGTGGCTGGCCGGGTGCTCGTGGGCGCGGGCTCGATTGCCTCCGGCGGCTCAAGGGCTATGCCCTTGAGAATCCCACATGGGCGGCCTGCGTGCTTGCCCATGCCGGGCG
>CAYUIN010000458.1:0-2903 GCA_964444695.1 uncultured Desulfocurvus sp. | reverse complement strand
CCTGGCCCTGGCGCTCTTGCGCGACGGCAACGGCGACGTGGTCCTGGACGTGCCCGTGCGCGGCAACCTGGACGACCCGCAGTTCCGCCTGGGCCGGGTCATTTTCCGGGCCGTGATGAACCTGCTGGTCAAGGCCGTGACCTCGCCCTTCTCGCTCATCGGCAGCCTCTTCGGCGGCGGCGGCGGGGAGGACCTGGACGCCCTGGCCATGCCCCCGGGCGACGCCCGCCTCACGGACGCCGCCCAGGCCAAGCTGGACACCGTGGCCAAGGCCATGGCCAAGCGCCCCGGCCTGCGCCTGGAAATCCACGGCCAGGCCTCGCCCGGCGACCTGCCCGCGCTGACCCAGCTGCGCCTGGCCCGGTCCGTGCGCCTGGCGCGCTACAACGAGCTGAAGAGCGAGGACAAGGCCCCCGAGCGGGTGGAGGACGTGCCGCTCACGCCGGAACAGTACCTGGAAGCCCTGACCGACGCCTACGAGGAGGCGCCCATGGACAAGCCGACCAACGCCTTCGGCTTCGCCACGGAGCAGCCCGCCGCGACCATGGAGGCCATGCTGCGCGCGCACCTGGCGCCCACGGAAGCGGACCTGCCCGCCCTGGCCCTGGAGCGCGCCCGCCTGGTGCGCGACAGGCTGCTCGAACTGGGCGCGGACCCGGCCCGCATCTCCCTGGCCGAGGACGCCACGGCCCCCGCCGGGACCAAGGACGCCGCAGCCGCCGCCCAGGGCCCCGAGCCCGGCGTGCGCCTGTTGCTGCAATAGCCCCCGGGGCGCCCCCGACACAAAAGAACCGGGCGGAGGCTGCGGCCCCCGCCCGGTTTTCCTTGTGCTTCGCCGGTGCGCGCTAGTAGGGCTCGGTGCCCAGCTCCACGCCCGTCAGGTACTTGCGGCCCGTGGCCAGCAGGATGTGGGCGATGGCCTCGCGCTGCGGCGCGTCGGACTTGACCAGGCCCTCCAGGAACCCGGCCAGGCGCTTTTCCTGAGTCAAGTAGGCGCGCATCACGTCCTGCACGTCGCGCACCCGGGCCAGCTCGCTGAACCAGCCGATGCCCTCGGAGTACACCGCCCGCGAGGCCGAGTAGGAGGCCACCAGCGCCGTGAGGTGCGACAGGGGCACCCGCTCGATGAGCCGCGCCGCGTAGCGCCGCGCCAGGACCGGCGGGCAGTAGTCCAGCAGCAGGGCGTACAGCGCCTTGTCCTTCTTCAGCTCCGCCGCAGAGCCCAGGCGCTCCTTGAGCCGGGCGTCCATCATGTCGGCGATGGAGTTGATTTCCTTCGACAACTCCACCGTCAGCTCGGTCATGGAGGTCCCTCCGCCGCGCGACTCGTATTCGCGGATCAGCAGCCGGGCCTCGGCCCGGGCCCGCTGGCGCAGGATGTCCAGCACCTGGTCCACGTACACGTCCTTGATCTTCAGGAACTCCTCGTCGTCCAGGGCCAGCCCGGCCAGGATCTCGTAGCTGGAGCTGATGACCCCGCACTTGTTGGCGCTGGCGCCGTGGACGATGAGCACGCCCTGCTCCTGGAGCCTGTCGCGCGCGCCGGGGCTGATGAAGATGTTCGCGCCCTCGACGATGGCCCGGGCGGACGGGCTGCCGTCGGCCCGCAGGAACTCGCGCCAGTTGGCGTCGTTGATGGTGTCCGGCCTGCCCCCGGCGGGGATGAACAGGTCGGCCACGGCCGTGTTGTGCAGCGAGTCGCGCAGGCGCGCGCCGCCCTCGTCCGTGGTGTGTACGGCAAACGCGCCCTTGCCGCGCAGCTTGGCCTTGTCGAACTCGGCCACGCCCAGAGAGCCGTCCACCAGGCGCATCAGCTCGCCGTGGTCCAGGCCCGCCGGGTCGTACAGCGCGCCGTGCCCGTCCGAGGCGGAGACGATGCGCGCGTTGTCCCCGTAGTCGCGGATCAGGAACTTGATGGCGTTGGAGGCCACGTCGCCGCGCGTGCCGCCGGTGAACTTCACCGTGAACGGCTGCTTGTGCGGGTCGATGCCCAGCTTCCTTAGGATCTCCTCGGCGAAGACCACCACGCCCAGGGAGGTCACGCCGTAGCGCTTGTGGCTGATGCCGGTGCGCGGCTTGGAGCTCATGAACGCGGCGGGCCAGCGGTAGCCCCGGCGCCGGGCGCGGTCCACGATCCAGGTGATGTGCTCGGGGGTGATGTTCTCGTCCGGGCCGAGGTAGATGATCTCGTCCTTGCCCACGTAGTCGACCACGCGGCGCAGGCTGTGTCCGGCGCCCTCGGCCAGCAGCACGTCGAGCAGCGAGTTGACCATGGACTTCACGGCCAGGTCCATGTCGCCCAGCGGCTCAAGCAGGATCACGGCCTTGGAGCCGCCCTCGGGGATGTCCTTGTTCTTGTGCTGCTGGCTCTTGGCCAGGGCCGTGACCTCGTCGAACAGGCGCCCGGCCTCCAGCTCGAAGTTCTCCTGGCTGCGCGTGGGCACGATGCGCACGCCGCCCCGGGCCATCTCGCGGTAGCGCACGTGGAAGCTGCGGAAGTGCGCCCCGCTGAAGAAGAAGAAGCCGTAGGGCAGGTCCGCCTCGGCGATGCGCCCCTCGTTGCCCGGCAGGTGGGAGAGCACCGAGGGCTCCATGCGGAAGGCCAGGCCGAAATGGTCCTCCAGGAAGAAGTTGGTGCGCAGCGTGTGGCTGACGAAGACCTCCATGGCCTCGAAGACCAGGGCCGGGACGTCCGAGGCGATGCCCGCGCGGATCTCGCGCAGGGCGGCCAGGGCCTCGCGCTGGCGGGTCCTGCGGTCCTTCAGCTCCGGGTCGAAGCGGGCCTTGAAGTAGGCCAGCAGCGCCCGGGCCGCGTCCGGGTAGCGCAGCACGGCCTGGTTCACGTTGTGGGTGGTGAAGGCGTAGGGGTCCTTCTTGAGCAGGAACTGGTGGGCGAACTCGGC
>CAYUIN010000457.1:0-2908 GCA_964444695.1 uncultured Desulfocurvus sp. | reverse complement strand
AAGCGACAACCAAGGGGCCGCGCCAAGGCGCGGCCCCTTTTTATTCCCAGGGGGCATAGGATTTGCTGAAGGCAGCGATGGATACCGGACGCGCTCACGGCGCCGCGGTCTGGGCCGGACTGGCGGCACTGTGCTTCTGCTGCCATCTGGCTGTGTCCGTCTCTCTGCTGCCCGCCTTCGACTCGCACCCCGAATGGTCCTTCCAGGGCGAACGCCTGCTGACGACCCCCGACGGGTACTACTTCATGCGCATGGCCCGCGACTGGGCCGACGGGCGCCGCGCCCCGGACGACCCGCTGCGGCCCGGCATGCGCGGCGACGCCCCGCCCTTGTCCGTGATCACGGCCCTGGGCTCCCGCCTGACCGGGGCCAGCCTCCAGACCACGGCCTTCTTCACCGCGCCCGTGCTGGCCTCGTTGGCCGTGATCCCCATGCTGTTGTTCGGCGCGGCCGCGCGCTCGCGGACCCTGGCCTGCATGGCCGCGCTGTCCGTACCGCTGTGCGAGATCTGGTTCGCGCGCACGACCATCGGGGTCTACGACACGGATTGCCTGATCCTGCCCCTGTGGTTCCTGGTGCTCTACGCCTTGTATCGCCTGGACCGCGACGGGGGCCTGCGCTGGGCGGCGGCCGCGCTGCTTGCTGCGCTGGCCCTGCACCGCTGGTGGCCCCAGGCCGGGCTGCCCTTCGCGCTCCTTGCGCTGGGGGTCTACGCCGCGTCCATCGTGCTGCCCGCGCCGGGGCAGGCCAGCATGCGCCGGTTGCGTTTCGCCCGCCGCTTCAAGGCCGTCCTGCTGCTCACGGCCGCGCTGTTCACGGCAGCGGCCGCGCTGGGCATGTCCCGCCTGCTGCCCGGCCCGCTGGGCGAGTTCATGGGCGCCCTGGAAAGCCACCTGCGCTTCACCCTGAGCGAGCAGCAGACCTTGTTCACCCAGACGGGCTGGACCGTGGAGGAGCTGGAGCGGGTGGGCCTGCTGAAGGCCCTGGGCCAGGTGGGGGCGCACTGGAGCGTCGCGCTGGCGGCCCTGGCCGGGCTGGCGCTGCTGAGCGTGCGCCATCCGCGCCTGGGCTTCTTCTGCGGGCTGCCCTCGCTGGGACTGTTTTGCGCCTCGCTGCTGCTTGGCAACCGCTTCCTGCTGTTCAGCACCTACGCCGTCTCCCTGGGCCTGGGCTGGCTCTGCGCCGTGACGCTGCCCGCCCTGGCGCGCGGACGCGAGCGGCTGGGTCCGGCCCTGGGCTGGACGGCCTTCGCGGCGGTCTTCATCTTTTCGCTGTACGTCCTGCAGCGCGATCAGGCCCTGGCCCCGACCTTCAAGGCCCAGGACATCACCCTGGCCCGCACCGTGAACATGGCGGCCGGGCCCCGGGCCGCCCTGTGGAACTGGTGGGGCCCGGGCTACATGCTGCAATACTACGCCGGGCGCGAGACGTTCTTCGACGGCGGCAACCAGACCCCGGAAAACGCCTTCATCGCCGCACGCCCCCTGGCGGCGCACGATCCGCTCCTGGCCCGCAACTGGATCAAGTTCTTCAGCGTGCACCCGGACGGCCTGGCCAGGCTGACCCGGCAGCTGCACTCCAAGCCCCGGGCCGTCTCCTTCCTGGAGGCCGTGTTCGCCCTGCCGCAGGACCTGGAGGCCCTGGTGGCCGACTACGGCCTGGACCCCGCCTTCAACTGGCGCGGCTGGCTGTTCCCCGACCGCGAGGCCTACATCGTGCTGCTGGCGGACATGCTGTTGCGCAACACCTGGCTGCGCCTGGGCTCCTGGGACCCGAACACCCTGGAAAGCCCCGAGACCCCGTTCTACGCCTACGATACGGACCAGGTCCGCATCGACCGCCAGCGCGGGCTGGCCGTGGTGGGCCAGGACAACGAGCTCGTGGTGCCCTACTCGGCGCTGTACCGCATTGCCCCCACGAACCTCAGCCACGACCCGGTGCGCGAGCACGGTTCCGTGGTGCTCTCGGTGCAGGGCGCGCCCCAGGTCTTCATGGTGCCCGAGTACTTCTTCCACGCCTTGACCTTCCAGTTGCTCTACGTATATCCCGATTCCATGCCGGGATTCCGCATGATCTCCTACAACCCGTATGTCGGGGGCGTGTGGCGTGTCGAATAGCGTATCCCTCCTGGGCCCTGTGGTGGTCATCCCGGCCTGCAACGAGGCCCACACCGTCCAGGATGTGGTGCGCTCCATCCGCGAGACTCTGGGCCTGCCCGTGGTGGTGGTGGACGACGCCAGCACCGACCACACGGCGGACGAGGCCCGCAGCGGCGGGGCCACGGTCCTGACGCTGGCCAACCGCCTGGGCGCCTGGGGCGCGACGCAGGCGGGCATCCGCTACGCCGTGAAACGGCGCTACTCGACCGTGGTCACCTGCGACGCCGACGGGCAGCACGATACGGCGGAAATCCGCGTCCTGCTTGACACGCTCGGCTCCGGAGATAACGATGTGGTCATCGGCAGCTGCCCCCAGCGGGGCAGCACCGCGCGCCACATCGCCTGGGGCATGTTCCGCTTCCTGACCCGGATGCGCATCGCGGACCTGACGTCCGGCTTTCGGGCCTACAACAGGCGCAGCGCGCTGCTGCTGGCCAGCCCCATGGCCACCCTGCTGGACTACCAGGACGTGGGCGTGCTGCTGCTTTTGCGCCACAGCAGGCTGCACATCGCCGAGGTCGACGTCTGCATCGGCCCCAGGCAGGACGGCAAATCGCGCATCTTCAACTCCTGGTTCGCCGTAGGCCGCTACATGTTCCAGACACTACTGACAATTCTTCTCAAACCGGGCTGCCGGAGACGCTGAACATGCTTCCGACCTACCGCATCATCACCGCCGTCATGGGCCTTGCCGCAGGAGGGCTGATCATGCTCTTCGCCCGGCGCAACATCCTGTACACCCGCTTCGC
>CAYUIN010000456.1:0-2912 GCA_964444695.1 uncultured Desulfocurvus sp. | reverse complement strand
GTCCAGGCCGCCGTAGCCGATGTCGTAGGCCCAGCCGTCACCGCCGAAGATCCAGGCGGACTTCTTGGTGAACAGGTCGGTCATGGAGGCGATCTCGGCCAGCACGCCGGGGCCGGTGCAGATGCACAAAACGTCGCGCATCTGGTCGCCGAACTCGCGGGACTTCTCGGCGTCGTCCTTGTTGGCCAGCCAGCCCTTCATGGCGGCCTCGAGCTCCTCGGGCAGCTCCAGGGTCAGGGCCTCCTCGATCAGCGCGGCCAGCTTGTTGCGGCGCTGCTTGACGGCCATGGCCATGCCGAAGCCGAACTCGGCGGCGTCCTCGAACAGGGAGTTGCCCCAGGTCGGGCCGTAGCCGTCCTTGTTCACGCAGTACGGGGTGGTCGGCGCGCTGGCGCCCCAGATGGAGGAGCAGCCAGTGGCGTTGGCGACCATCATCCGCTCGCCGAAGAGCTGGGTGATGACCTTGACGTAGGGGGTCTCGCCGCAGCCCGCGCAGGCGCCGGAGAACTCCATCAGCGGGGTGTACAGCTGGCTGCCCTTGACCGAGGCGCGGGTCATCAGGCCCTCCTTGGGCGTGATGTTGGCCTCGGCGAAGGCCAGGTTGGGGATCTGGTCCGGAGTCTGGGTGGCGATGGGCTGCATCACCAGGGCCTTCTCCTTGGAGGGGCAGATGTCCGCGCAGTTGCCGCAGCCCAGGCAGTCCTGGGAGTAGACCTGCATGCGGAACTTCATGCCCTTCACTTCCTTGCCCTTGGCGTCCAGGGTCTTGAAGGAGGCCGGAGCGCCTTCCAGCTCGTCCTCGGTGGCGAGCACCGGGCGGATGGCGGCGTGGGGGCAGACGAAGGAGCACTGGTTGCACTGGATGCAGTTCTCGGCGATCCACTCGGGCACGTTGATGGCCACGCCGCGCTTCTCGAACTGCGCGGTGGCGACGGGGAACAGCCCGTCGGGCTCGAAGGCGGACACGGGCAGGTCGTCGCCCTTCTGGGCCAGGATGGGACGGACCACATCCTTGATGAAGGCCGGGTCGCAGTCGCAGGCGGCGCCGGTCTCGGCGGCGTCGGCCCAGGAGGCGGGCACCGCGACGGCCACGATGGCGTCGGCGGCCTGGTCCACGGCGGCGTTGTTCATGTTGACGATCTTGTCGCCCTTCTTGCCGTAGGTCTTCTTGATGGAATCCTTGAGCAGGGCCACGGCCTGCTCGAAGGGCAGCACGCCGGAGAGCTTGAAGAAGGCGGCCTGCATGACCATGTTGATGCGCCCGCCCAGGCCGACCTCGGCGGCGATCTTCACGGCGTCCACGGTGTAGAACTTCAGGCCGCGGGCGGCGATCTCACGGCGCATGGCGGCCGGGAGCTTCTCTTCCATCTCCTCGACGGTCCAGGGGCAGTTCAGCACGAAGGTGCCGCCGTCCTTGATGCCCGCCAGCAGGTCGTACTGGTTGACGTAGGCCGGGTTGTGGCAGGCCACGTAGTCGGCGGTGTTCACCAGGTAGGTGGACTGGATGGGCTTGCCGCCGAAGCGCAGGTGGGACACGGTGATGCCGCCCGACTTCTTGGAGTCGTAGGCGAAGTAGCCCTGGGCGTACATGTCGGTGTTGTCGCCGATGATCTTGATGGCGCTCTTGTTGGCGCCGACGGTGCCGTCGGAGCCCAGGCCCCAGAACTGGCACTGCACGGTGCCCTCGGGGGTGGTGTTCAGCGCGCCCTCGACCTCCAGGGAGGAGTGGGTCACGTCGTCGTTGATGCCCACCACGAAGTGGTTCTTGGGCTGGGTGTGCATCATGTTGTCGAACACGGCCTTGGCCATGGCGGGGCTGAACTCCTTGGAGCCCAGGCCGTAGCGGCCGGCGATGATGGCCGGGGCGGAGCCGTGCTGCATGAAGGCGGTGCACACGTCCTGGTACAGCGGATCGCCCAGGGCGCCGGACTCCTTGGTGCGGTCCAGCACGGTGACGGTCTCCACCGTGGCGGGCAGGGCGCCGAGCATGGCCTCCACGGAGAACGGACGGAACAGGCGGACCTTGAGCAGGCCCACGCGCTGGCCCTTGCCCACGAGGTAGTTGACCACCTCTTCCAGGCACTCGCAGCCGGAGCCCATGGCGATGACCACGCGGTCGGCCTCGGGGTGGCCGACGTAGTCGAACAGCTTGTATTTGCGGCCGGTGATGGAGGCGACCTTCTTCATGTTCGCGGCGACGATGGCCGGGACGTCGGCGTAGAAGGCGTTGGCGGCCTCACGGCCCTGGAAGTAGATGTCGGGGTTCTGGGCGGTGCCGCGGATCTCGGGGTGCTCGGGGTTGGCGGCCCGGGCGCGGAAGTCGGCGATGGCGTCCCAGTTCACGATCTTCTTGATGTCCTCGTAGTCGATGACCTCGATCTTCTGGATCTCGTGGGAAGTGCGGAAGCCGTCGAAGAAATGCAGGAAGGGAACCGAGGAGTCGATGGCGGACAGGTGGGCCACCAGGGCCATGTCCATGGCTTCCTGGACCGAGCCCGAAGCGAGCATGGAGAAGCCGGTCTGGCGGCAGGCCATGACGTCCTGGTGGTCGCCGAAGATGGACAGGGCGTGACCGGCGACGGCGCGGGCCGTGACGTGGAACACGCCGGGCAAAAGCTCGCCCGCGATCTTGTACATGTTCGGGATCATCAGCAGCAGGCCCTGGGAGGCCGTGAAGGTGCTGGTCATGGCGCCGGCGGCGAGCATGCCGTGCACGGCGCCCGCGGCGCCCGCCTCGGACTGCATCTGGCGCACGTCGCAGGTCTGGCCGTACAGGTTCTTGCGCCCCTGGGCCGCCCAGTCGTCAGCCAGCTCGCCCATGGGCGTGGAAGGCGTGATGGGGTAGATTGCGGCGCTGTCGGACAGCGCATAGGCGATATGCGCGGCCGCGGTGTTGCCGTCCATCGTTTTCA
>CAYUIN010000455.1:0-2922 GCA_964444695.1 uncultured Desulfocurvus sp. | reverse complement strand
GAGGCCGGGGCCGACATGGTCGCGCCCTCGGACATGATGGACGGCCGCGTGGCCGCCATCCGCCAGGCCCTGGACAACGCGGGCTTCACCAATCTGCCCATCATGTCCTACGCCGTGAAATACGCCTCGGCCTTCTACGGCCCGTTCCGCGAGGCCGCCGAGTCCACCCCGCAGTTCGGGGACCGCAAGACCTACCAGATGGACCCCGGCAACGCCCGCGAGGCCCTGCGCGAGGCCCTGGCGGACGTGGAGGAAGGTGCGGACGTGCTGATGGTCAAGCCCGGCATGCCGTACCTGGACATCATCCGCCGCGTGCGCGAGGACTTCGACCTGCCCGTGGCGGCCTACCAGGTCAGCGGCGAGTATTCGATGATCAAGGCCGCCGCCCTGAACGGCTGGATCGACGAGCGCGCGGTGATGCTGGAATCCCTGACCGCACTCAGGCGCGCCGGGGCCGAGCTGATCCTGACCTACTTCACCGAAGATTTCCTGAGATACGTGAACGAACGATGAGCGATACCAAGAAACCGAGCTTCGAACACCCGGCCCAGACCCCCGGCCACCCCGGCGGCCACCCCCACGGCGCGGGCCGCCCCGGCGGCCATCCCCACGCGGCGGGCGGCCACCCGCACGGCGCCACGGACGCCGACGGCACCCCGACCCTGCGGCTCATCGCCTGGGAGATCACCCGCTCCTGCAACCTGGCCTGCAAGCACTGCCGGGCCGAGGCCCACGAGGAGCCCTACCCCGGCGAATTCGACACCGAAGAGGCCAAGCGCCTGATCGACGACTTCCGCAAGGCGGGCGACCCGATCATCATCTTCACCGGCGGCGAGCCCATGCTGCGCAAGGACTGGCCCGAGCTGGTCCGCTACGCCACGAGCCTCGGCCTGCGCTGCGTGATGTCCCCCAACGGGACGCTGATCACCCCCGAGAGCGCGCGGACCATGAAGGAGTCCGGCGTGCAGCGGGTGTCCATCTCCATCGACGGGCCGGACTCCGCCTCCCACGACGCCTTCCGGGGCGTGCCCGGGGCCTTCGAGGCCAGCATGCGGGGCATCGAATACCTCAAGCAGGCCGGGCTGGAATTCCAGATCAACACCACGGTCACGCGCGGCAACCTGGGGATGTTCAAGGACATCTTCACGCTCTGCGAGAACCTGGGCGCGGCCGCCTGGCACATCTTCCTGCTGGTGCCCACCGGGCGCGGCGCGAACCTGGGGGCCGAGGTCATCAGCGCCCAGGAATACGAGGACGTGCTCAACTGGTTCTACGACTTCCAGAAGACCACGGACATGCAGCTCAAGGCCACCTGCGCCCCGCACTACCACCGCATCCTGCGCCAGCGCGCCAAGGCCGACGGCATCCCCGTGACCTTCGAGAACTTCGGGCTGGACGCGGTGTCCCGCGGCTGCCTGGGCGGCGTGGGCTTCTGCTTCGTGTCCCACGTCGGGCAGGTGCAGCCCTGCGGCTACCTGGTGCTGGACTGCGGCAACGTGCGCGACACGCCGTTCCCGGAGATCTGGAAGAAATCCAAGGTCTTCAACCAGTTCCGCAACCAGGAAGAGTTCACCGGCAAGTGCGGCGTGTGCGAGTACCACAAGGTCTGCGCGGGCTGCCGGGCCCGGGCCTTCACCATGAGCGGCGACCACATGGCCGCCGAGCCGCTGTGCTCCCACGAGCCCGCGCGGCTTAAGAAACAAGCCGAAAAGGACGCCTGATGGACGATCTCGACCGCAGGATTCTCGACGTCATCCAGTCCGGGTTCCCCATTGAGCCGCGCCCGTATGCCGTGCTCGGCGCGGAGCTGGGGCTCACCGAGTCCGAGACCCTGGCCCGGGTGCGGGCCCTCAAGCAGTCCGGCGTCATCCGCCGCATCGGGGGCAACTTCCAGTCCGCCCGCCTGGGCTGGCACTCCACCCTGTGCGCCGCCAAGGTGCCGGAAGACACGCTGGACGCCTTCGTGCAGACCGTCAACGCCTACCCGGGCGTGACGCACAACTACCTGCGAAAGCACGACTTCAACGTCTGGTTCACGTTCATCGGCGAGGACCCGGAGACGGTGCAGGCCACCCTCGAGGAAATGACCGAGGCCACGGGCGTGGACATCCTGTACCTGCCCGCCACCAAGCTCTTCAAGATCAAGGTCGACTTCGCCATGCAGGGCGCGGCCGCCCAGGCCGACGCCGAGGAGTAGCCCATGGCCCGCGAATTCATCCTCTCCCCCTCGCTGCTTTCCAGCGACTACGGCCGCCTGGCCGAGGAAGTGCGCGCCCTGGAGGACGCCGGGCTCAAATGGGTCCACTGGGACGTGATGGACGGCACCTTCGTGCCCAACATCACCCTGGGCCCGCCGATCATCGGCGCCCTGCGCAAGGTCTCGAAGCTGTTCTTCGACGTGCACCTGATGGTCGAGGAGCCCGCGCGCTACGTGGCGGACTTCGCCGCAGCGGGCGCGGACCTGATCTGCGTCCACGCCGAGGCCACCAGACACCTGGAGCGGACCTGCGCCGCCGTGGCGGACCTGGGCAAGAAGGTCGGCGTGGCGCTCAACCCGGCCACGCCCGTGGACGCCGTGCGCTACCTGCTGCCCCAGCTGGACATGGTGCTGATCATGAGCGTCAACCCCGGCTTCGGCGGGCAGCGCTTCATCCCCTTCAGCATGGACAAGATCCGCGAGCTGGCCGCCCTGCGCGACGCCCTGAACCCGGACTGCCTGATCCAGGTGGACGGCGGCTGCACGCCGGACAACACCGCCGAACTCACCGCCGCCGGGGCCGACTGCCTGGTCTCGGGCTCGGCGTTCTTCAAGGTCCCGCCCTACAAGGAGCGCCACGAGGCGTTCCTGCGCGCCGCCGGGGCCCTGTAGCCCACGCCGCCCGCAGGGCACGCAAGGCACGCGAAGGCCGCCGCATCTCGGGA
>CAYUIN010000454.1:0-2927 GCA_964444695.1 uncultured Desulfocurvus sp. | reverse complement strand
CCCATCATGCTCAAGGCCGAGGGCGGCGGCGGCGGACGCGGCATCTACGAGGTCTACCGCCCCGAGCAGCTCGAAGACGCCTTCGCCAAGGCCTCGGCCATGGCCCAGGCCTCCTTCGGCAACCCGCGCCTGTTCGTGGAGCGCCTGCTCAGAAGCGTGCGGCACATCGAGATCCAGGTCGTGGCCGACAAGTACGGCAACGCCTTCGCCTTCGACGAGCGCGACTGCACCGTGCAGCGCAACCACCAGAAGCTGGTGGAGATCACGCCCTCGCCCTGGAAGGGCATGACCCCCGAGCTGCGCGAGCGCCTCAAGGAATACGCCATCCGGCTGGTGACGGCCGTGGGCTACCATTCCCTGGCCACGGTGGAGTTCCTGGTGGAGACCGACGGCACGCCGTACCTCATCGAGGCCAACACCCGCCTGCAGGTGGAGCACGGCATCACCGAGATCCGCTACGGCGTGGACCTCGTGGAGGAGCAGATCGCCGTGGCCTTCGGGGCCAAGCTGCGCTTCAACAAGCGCGACACCCGGCCCCTGAACCACGCCGTGCAGGTGCGCATCAACTGCGAGGACCCGCAGAAGAACTTCACGCCCAACTCCGGCGTCATCACCCGCTACGTCTCCCCCGGCGGCCCGGGCATCCGCCTGGATTCGTGCATCACGGCGGGCTACGAGTTCCCCTCGCAGTACGACTCGGCGGCCTCGCTGCTGGTGGCCTACGGCAAGTCCTGGAAAAAGGCCCTGCGGGTCCTGGAACGCGCCCTCAAGGAATACCACATCTCCGGCGTCAAGACGACGATCCCGTTCCACCGCGAGATCGTGCGCTGCCGCGATTTCCGCGACGCCGAGTTCGACACCAATTTCGTGGCCAAGCACCCCGAGCTGATGGACTACGTGGACTTCGAGTCCGAGTCCGTGCGCCTGTCGCGCCTGGTGGCCGAGATCTCGGCCAAGGGCTTCAACCCCTACGTCCAGCTGGGCGAATACCGGGGCCGGGCCGACAAGCGCATGGGCAGCTTCGAGGTGGTGCTGCCGCGCATCTATCCCAACTCCTACGCCTACCCGTACCCGCGCTACGACCGCCAGGCCACCCTGGACTACCTGCGCGACTCGGACCACGTCCATTTCATGGACACCACCACCCGCGACATCACGCAGTCCAACAGCGGCAACCGCTTCCGCTGGGCCGAGGACAAGCTCATCGCCCAGTACCTGGACAACTGCGGGTTCTTCTCCCTGGAGAACGGCGGCGGCGCGCACTTCCACGTGGCCATGCTGGCCAACATGACCTACCCGTTCACCGAGGCGGCCCTGTGGAACGAGTTCGCGCCCAAGTCGCTCAAGCAGATCCTCATCCGGTCCACCAACGTGCTGGGCTACAAGCCCCAGCCGTCCAACCTGATGCGCAAGACCGGCGAGATGATAGGTGAGCACTACGACGTCATCCGCTGCTTCGACTTCCTGAACCACGTGGAGAACATGCGGCCCTTCGCCGAGGTGGCCCTGAACTCCACGCGCAACATCTTCGAGCCCTCCTTGTCCATGTCCTGGGCGCCGGGCTTCACGGTCCAGCACTACCTGGACGTGACCGACGCCATCCTGGCCCTGGTGCGCAAGATCACGGGCGCGAGCACCAAGAAGGCGCAGCGCCTGTTCATCCTGGGCCTGAAGGACATGGCCGGGGTCTGCCCGCCGCACTTCATGCGCGAGCTGGTGCGCGCCCTGCGCAAGAAGTACCCGGACCTGGTGCTGCACTACCACCGGCACTACACCGACGGGCTGTTCGTCCCCGCCGTGGGCGAGGCCGCCAAGGCCGGGGCGCACATCGTGGACACGGCCATCGGCGCGTCCGTGCGCTGGTACGGCCAGGGCGAGGTGCTGTCCACCGCCGCCTACATCGAGCAGGAGCTGGGGCTGAAGACCAACCTGAACAAGGAAATGATCCGCACCTGCAACTTCGTGCTCAAGCAGATCATGCCCTACTACGACCGCTACACCGCGCCGTACTTCCAGGGCATCGACTACGACGTCGTGGAGCACGGCATGCCGGGCGGCGCCACCTCCTCCTCGCAGGAGGGCGCCATGAAGCAGGGCTACATCCACCTGTTGCCCTACATGCTCAAGTTCCTGGCCGGGACGCGGCGCATCGTGCGCTACCACGACGTCACCCCGGGCTCGCAGATCACCTGGAACACGGCGTTTCTGGCCGTCACCGGCGCCTACAAGCGCGGCGGCGAGCGGGCCGTGAAGGACCTCTTGGAAGTCCTGGACTACGTGGTCGGCACGCCCGAGCGCGAGCAGTCGGAGAACATCCGCCGCGAGCGGCTGATCATCTACCGCGACGCCAACGACGCCTTCCGCAACCTGCTGCTGGGCGACTACGGCCGCCTGCCCCTGGGCTGGCCGCCGGACTGGGTCTACGAGTCCGCCTTCGGGCCGGAGTACCGCACCGCCCTGGCGCGGCGCGCGGACTCCTCGCCCCTGGACAAGCTGTGCGACATGGACATGGACTCCGAGCTGGAGGCGCTGCGCGGGCACATCAAGCGCGAGCCCAGCGACGAGGAGTTCGTGATGTACATGAACCACCCCGGCGACGCGCTCAAGACCATCGACTTCCAGCACAAGTTCGGCGACCCGAACAACATCCCGCTGGACGTGTGGTTCGAGGGCCTGGAGCCCGGCAAGGAAATGACCTTCCTGGACTCCAAGCGCAAGCCGCACATGATGACCATCCTGGACATCGCCGAGCCCGACGAGCGCGGCATGAGCATCGTGCGCTACGTGCTGGATTCCGAGACCCTGACCGAGCAGGTCAAGGTGGCCCAGGCCATGGGCGGCAAGGTCTCCGGCACGGAGATGGCCAACCCGGACAACCCGCTGCACGTGGGCTCGCCGTCCAACGGCGACCTGTGGATCATGTACGT
>CAYUIN010000453.1:0-2934 GCA_964444695.1 uncultured Desulfocurvus sp. | reverse complement strand
TCTACGACTACTACGGCTTCCCGCCCGAGTCCTACGAGCTGCGCTACCCCGCGCCCGGCGACGACGCCCTGACAGGCCAGGTCCGGGCCGCCCTGGAGAAGGCCGGTCTCGACTGCGGCCTGGACACGGAGCGGGGCTTCGACCACGGCCTGTTCATCCCGCTGCTGCTCATGTACCCCGAGGCGGATATCCCCTGCGTGCAGCTCTCCCTGGTGCGCGGCCTGGACCCGGCCAGGCACTGGGCCATGGGCCGCGCCCTGGCCGCCCTGGACCCGGACGGGCTGCTGGTCCTGGGTTCGGGCTTTTCCTTCCACAACATGCGGGCCTTCTTCTCCGCCCCCGGGGCGGACCGCGAGCAGAACGAGGCCTTCGACGGCTGGCTGGTGCGGACCCTGTCCGACCCGGACCTGGGCGAGGCCGAGCGCCGCGCCCGCCTAGCCGCTTGGCAGGATGCGCCCCACGCCCGCTACTGCCACCCCCGCGAGGAGCACCTGCTGCCCCTGCACGTCTGCTACGGCCTGGCCGCCCGCCCCAGCGCCGCGCACCACGAGCTGATGATCTTCGGCAAGAAGGCCAGCTTCCACCTCTGGTAGCCCGGCCCCCGAAACCACGGCGCCCCGCCCCGGAAACTCCGGGACGGGGCGCTTTTTCGCGTGCCTCGCGGCGCGGCTATCCGGCCAGCAGCGCGGCCAGTTCGTCCACGGAGGTCACGGGTTTTTCGCAGCTGAAGTTGCGGCAGACGTAGGCCGCGGCCTTGCCGCCCTGCGGGGTCAGCGGGGCGGTGAAGGGGGCCAGTTCGGGGAGCAGGGCGTCGTCCGGGGCGCGCAGTTGCAGGCGCAGGCCCGCCAGGGAGCGGGGGCGCAGGGCCGACAGCAGGGCCTCGGTGTCCGGCGCGCCCGGGGTCCCGGCCACCACCACGTCGGCGCTCGGGGCCAGGGTCCGGGACAGGGCCGTGAGGAAGTGGCAGTAGGCCGTGGGCTGCTCCGCCACGTTGCCGCCGAAATGCTCCGTCAGGGCCTGGGCCCGCTCGGCGTGGGCCTTGTCGCCCGTGAGGCGCGCCAGGGTCAGCAGGTTGCCCAGGGCCGTGGAGTTGGCCGAGGGCACGGGGCCGTCGTACAGCTCCTTGGGCCGCGCGGGCAGGCCGGGGTCCCTGTCCGGGGACAGGAAGTAGCCCCCGCCGTCCGTGTCCAGGAAGTCGCGGTCCATGATCCGTTGCAGCTCCAGGGCCTGGGCCAGGCGGCGCGGGTCCAGGGTCGCGGCGTAGAGCTCCAGCAGGCCGCGCACCATGTTGGCGTAGTCGTCCGCCTGGGCGGGCACGGCGGCCTGTCCGTCGCACCAGCGGCGCAGCAGCCCGCCGTCCCCGGTGCGCATGGCGCCGAGCACGAAATCCGCCGCCCGGCCGGCCGCGTCGGCCAGCTCCGCCCGGTCCAGGACGCGCGCCCCGCGCGCCAGGGCGGTGATCATCAGCCCGTTCCAGTCGGCCAGGATCTTTTCGTCCCTGTGCGGGCGCACGCGCTCCTGGCGCAGGGCGAAGAGCTTGGGCCGCAGCATCTCCCAGCGGGCCTCGTCCGGGCCGGAGAGCGGGGCGCGCAGGTGCGCGATGTTGCCGCCCGGCATCTCGCCCGTGGCCTCGTCGCGGAAGTTGCCGCCCGCGAGCATCCCCAGGCGGGTGGTGACGAAGGAGCCGTTGTCCGCGCCCAGGGCGGCCACGATCTCCTCCACGGTCCAGACGTAGAACCGGCCTTCCTCGCCCTCGCTGTCCGCGTCCTCGGCGCTGTAGAAGCCGCCGTCCGGAGCCGCCAGGTCGCGCAGCACGTATTCGAAGATCTCCTCGGCGGTGCGGGCCAGAAGCGGCGCGCCGGATTCCAGGAAGCCCTCCAGGTAGGCCAGGGCCAGCCCGGCCTGGTCGTAGAGCATCTTCTCGAAATGCGGCAGCAGCCAGCGCTCGTCCGTGCTGTAGCGGTGAAATCCCAGGCCCACGTGGTCCCATATGCCGCCCAGGCGCATGGCCTCCAGGGTCCGCAGGGCGATGCGCCGGGGCTCCTCGCGGCCGGTGCGCCGGGCCTCGCGCAGCAGGAAGACCAGGTTGTGCGGCGTGGGGAACTTGGGCGCGCCGCCGAAGCCGCCGAAACGCTGGTCGAAGCGGCTCACGAGCTCGGAGCGCGCGGCGTCCAGGGCGGCGGCGCCGGGGGCCGCGCCCGCCTTGGCCGCGCCCGCGTAGAACTGCGCCAGGTGCGTGGCGACCTGCCCGGCGGCGGTGGTCAGGGTCTTTTTGTCCTCGCGCCACAGCCTGCCGACGTGGACCGCCATGTCCAGCAGGCCCATGCGGCCCATGCGCGTGCGCGGGGGCATGTAGGTGGCGCTGAAGAAGGGCTCGCCGTCCGGCGTGGCGAAGATGGTCAGCGGCCAGCCGCCGTGGCCGTTCACCATCTGGCAGGCCGTCATGTACACGGCGTCCACGTCCGGGCGCTCCTCGCGGTCCACCTTGACGCAGACGAAATGCTCGTTCAGCGCGGCGGCGACCTCGCGGTCCTCGAAGGACTCGTTGGCCATGACGTGGCACCAGTGGCAGGTGGAGTAGCCGATGGAGAGCAGCAGGGGCTTGTCCGCCTCGCGGGCGGCGGCCAGGGCGGCCTGGCCCCAGGGGCGCCAGGCCACGGGGTTGTGCGCGTGCTGGCGCAGGTAGGGGCTTTTTTCCTCGGCGAGCAGGTTGGCGGGCTCGCCTGCGGGGCTGTGGGTCATGGACGGCCTCCGGGGCGCTGGGATGTCGGCCTCGCGGGCCGCGTTCCAATACCTATAGACACTTGGGGGTGATTGTCACCCCTTGGGCGGCAGGTCCGCCTCGGCGGGGGCGGCGGTGGAGGCGGGGGGATTGTCGCGCAGGTAGCGGCCCGGAGCCGTGCCCACCACGCGCTTGAAGCATTTGCTGAAGTG
>CAYUIN010000452.1:0-2934 GCA_964444695.1 uncultured Desulfocurvus sp. | reverse complement strand
CTTAAGCGGGTCCAGGGCAGCGCCCTGGCCGCCGGAGGCATTTGCCTTTCTCCCCGGCGCGCCCGGCGCCGCCCGGTCAGAGGGGGCTGAGGCGGGATTTGAGGTATTCGAGGAGCAGGGCGGCGACGCGTTGGGGGTGGGAGAGGGCTTCGGGGTATTCGCCGGAGGCCAGCAGGTCTTCGAAGAGGGAGGGCAGGTCCGGGGCATCGGCGTAGGCCTGGGCCAGGGTCTGGGCGTACTGCTGGATGCGGCGGTCGAGTTCCTGTTCGGGCAGGGTGGAGATTTCCTGGACCTTGGCGGCGATTTCGGCGGCCGGGGGCAGCTTGTCGGAGCCCAGCACGGCCTGTTGGGCCTCGGCGTAGCGGCGGCAGCCCGCGAGGATGTGCTTGGCGCGCACGACGTTCAGCCGGGCCCAGCCCGCGCGCAGCCATTTGAACACGGCGTTGTCGGTGCGGGTGCCGTCCTCGCTCGTGACGTAGGCGGACACGGACCAGGAGCCGTAGAGGTAGGTATCCATCCAGCCGATGCCGCCCTTGGTCAGGCCGTCCTTGCCGGAGTAGAGGTACTGCCAGCTGCCGTCGTCGAGGATCACGCCCTTCTTGCCGGTTTCGGACAGGCCGTGCTGTTTGGCCACGGAGAGCAGGACCTTGCGGCCCTTGTAGGGCATGAGCACCAGGGCGCGGTCCAGGACGTAGCGGTAGTAGCCGCCGCTGAACAGGTCGGGGGTGATCTCTTCGAATTCGCGACCGTGCAGGACCACGGGCCGGTCCAGGCCGTCCAGTTCGGTCCACAGGCCGGGGTGGGTCAGGATGTCGCTGCCGGGCTCCCAGCCGGAGAGGCGGATGACGGACGGGAACATGAGGCTGGCGGGGATGGCCGGGTTGTAGGCGTATTGCAGGACGCGCGACAGGGGCGCGTCCAGGGTGGTGCGGATCATGGCGCCGCTGGCGCCGTCCAGCGGCGGCAGTTCGGCGCCGTCGCCCTTGCCGGAGAGGACGTAGTCCAGCAGCGGGGCCATGGCGGCGGCGTCGAAGGGGGCCTGGCGGTCTCCGGCCAGGTCCAGCAGTTGGGTCAGCGCGCTCAGGGCCGTGTCGGACGGGGCGTCCGGGCTGGCGGCGGGCGCCGGGGCGGTGGCGGCCAGGGCGTCGTTTTCGGCGTGCGCGGCGGGGGCGGCGATGGTCGTCAGGGCCAGCAGGGCCAGGGCGCACAGGGCGCCGCGCAGCAGGGCCGCGATGGGGGAGGGGTTGGTCATGCGTGAATATCCCGAGCCCGGGCGCTCCCGAAGCGGGGCCGGGCGTCTGTTACGTTTTCTTGACGATAAACAGGATGCGCCCGGCTGGCAAGGCCCGGCGGAGTTTGGGAAAAGGTGCGCAAGCCGTGCGGGGGGCGCCCGGAACGGGAACCGGCGCGGGGGCTTAGGCCGCCGGGGCGCGGTTTAGAAGGTGTGGCCCACGCTGAAGGAGCCGAAGAACTGTCCGTCTTTTTGCTCGTTGTATTCGCGGGAGCGGTAGACGTGGGTGTAGGTGAAGGTCCAGCCCTGCCAGTACAGGGAGGCGCCCGCGTAGACGTCCACCACGAAGGGTTTCTTGTTCACGCTGTGGCTTTCCTGCCAGGTGTTGCCGTCGAGGAAGATGTTCCTGGCGATGGCCCTGGCGTCGGTGCCGAGGAAGAGGTTGTAGCCGGTGTCGCCGGTGAGCTGGGGGTCGTCTTCGGCGCCGGGCGCGCCGACGATGGCTCCGGGGCTGATCAGGGACACGCCGAAGTCGTGGGGCAGGCGCCTGCCGATGCGCAGCTGTCCGCCCGCGTTGGCGTAGGTCATGGCGTTGCCCAGGACGAGGCCGTAGTGGGGGATGGCGTCCCAGGCCCAGCGGTCGCCGAGGTCCACGCGCAGGGGCCGGTCGCTGTGTTGCCAGGACATGCCCAGGGTGGGTTCGTCCTTGATCTGGTTGTGCCAGCCTTTGGAGCGGAATTTGTTGATCAGCTGGTGCCAGGAGTCCTGCACGTACTTGCCCCCGGCGGACGGCCCGACCATGCCGATGCTGGTCTCCAGGGTGTCCAGGGTGGTGGCGTTCTTGGCGTGCAGGGCGATGGCCGCGTAGGAGTATCCGGCGTAGGGCCGGTCGTTGGTCAGCAGGGCGCGTTCGCGGGTGTCGGTGGGCGTGTAGATCTGGTTGCCGATGGAGAATCCGACGTTGTGGGTCAGGCCCTGGGACTTGTCGTTGACCAGGGGCGCCTGTTCGATGAGCGGCACGAGCCAGGGGGCGTGGTCGCGGATGAACGGGTCCTGGGCGTAGGCGGGCAGGTCCTTGGACAGGGCGGAGATGTGGAAGGCGTTGGTGTAGTGTTCGTCGGTCCCGGCGAAGAAGTCGTTCTCGTCGTAGAAGGTGACGGTGTAGGAGGACTCGGGCGAGGGTGCGGCGGCGGCGGCCGGGGCGTCCTGGGCGCGGACCCGGGCGGACAGGGCCAGGGCGGCCATGACCAGGACCAGGAACAGGAGCAGGGCTTTACGCGGCATCGAGGTCGTCCTTGTATTTGCGGTACAGGCCGCGGAACTGGTGGTAGCTGAGCCCCAGCAGTTTGGCGGCGGTCCTTTGGTTGTGCCGGGCGCGGGTCATGGCCCGGCGGAGCATGTCGCGCTCCAGGTCGCGCACGGCCTGGGGCAGCGGGGTGCCTTCCGGCGGGGCGGGGCGGGTGTGGCCCTCCCGCGCCGGGGCGTGTGGGGCATACCCCGGAGCGGGGGCGGGCGCAAGGTCCGGTTGGGGAGCGCCAGCGGGGTCGTGCCGACGCTCCCTGGGACCGTGGGCATCCGGCGCGGCTCGCCCCGTGCCGGATGCCGGTTGAGAAGCTTCAGGCGGCGCGGGCCGCCAGGGGGAGGCGAAGGGATCGAGCGGCACCTCGCTTACGGGGCCGCCCCGGGCGCGGTACACGGCGCGT
>CAYUIN010000451.1:0-2937 GCA_964444695.1 uncultured Desulfocurvus sp. | reverse complement strand
TCGAAGTTGTTGGACGCGGCGGTGAAGGACAGGGTGGTGGACTGCTCGTAGGTCGCGCCCGCCTTGTAGGACAGCACGAAGCTGACGGCGAACATGAGCAGGAAGTAGATGCACAGCGGGATGGCGATGCGCACCACGTCCATGGGCAGCTGCACGATGTATTCGCCCTTGAGGGAGAACATGACGACGATGGTGAACAGCAGGGCGATGAGGGTCAGCGGGCCGATGCGCGGGACGAAGACTTCCTCGTACCACTGGCGGCCCTTCAGGCGCAGGCCGATCAGGCGGGTGAACATGCCCGCCAGGAAGGGGATGCCCAGGTAGATGAACACGCTCTTGGCGATCTGGCCGATGGTCACGTCCACCTCCATGCCGGACAGGCCGAGCTGGGGCGGCAGCCAGGTGATGAAGAACCAGGCGTAGACCGGGAAGAACAGGACCTGGAAGATGGAGTTGAAGGCCACCAGCCCGGCGCAGTACTCGCGGTCGCCGGAGGCCAGGTCGTTCCAGACGATGACCATGGCGATGCAGCGGGCCAGGCCGATGAGGATCAGGCCGACCATGTATTCGTCGTGGCCGGAGAGGAAGGCCACGGCCAGGCCGAACATCAGCACCGGCCCGATGATCCAGTTCTGCGCCAGGGACAGGGCCAGCACCCGCCCGTTGCGGAACACCTGCCCAAGCTGCTCGTAGCGCACCTTGGCCAGCGGCGGATACATCATCAGGATCAAGCCCAGGGCGATGGGGATGTTCGTGGTGCCGACCTGGAAGGCGTCCACCACCCCGCGCACCCCGGGCCACAGATACCCCGTCATGACCCCGGCGAACATCGCCAGGAAGATCCACAACGTCAGGAAACGGTCCAGAAAGGACAACCGCCCGCCCCCCCCGTTCCGCACGCTCACGGTACCGTCGCTCATCGCATACCCCTCGTTTTGTGTTGGGATTTATATTTGGCTATGTCGCCAAATATCCACGCAAAAAAAATTATATGCCGCAGCGCCTGGGAGCCTGGTCCGCCGGTGCGTCCCGCTGCTGCAACACGTTCTCCATGCAGGAGAAAAAGTCCAGGACGCAGGAGCAGACCAGGGAGTAGAAGACCTGTTTGCCGCGCTTTTCGTCGCGAATGATACCGGCGTTCTTGAGCACGGACAGGTGTTTGGACACGGTGGACACGTCGGCGTCGATCAGGTCCGTCAGCTCGCAGACGCACTGCTCGCCGTGCGAGAGCCGGTCGATGATGAACAACCGCGTGGGGTGCCCCATGGCCTTGGCCACCACGGCTCTGCTCTCGAACTTCCTCTTTTCCTCGGGCGTCACAGGTCCTCCTTCATTTTCTCTATTGGGAAAATAACCAAACGTCCCCCCGCCGTCAATCCCCGCGCGGCCCGCCGTGGCAGCCTTCGGGTGGCGGGCTTTTCCTTGCCCGGGCGCGTGGGGTTCGGGTATGCAGGGGGGATGCGGGACGGGACGTTGCAGCGGGCGGGCGTGGGCCCCGGGGCGGTGCGTATCCGGGGGGCGAGGCCCGGGGACGTGCCGTTGTTGCGGGCGATGTTCGTGCGGACCATGCCCCGGGTGTTCGAGGCCATCGTGTCCCGGCGCGCGGCGCGGGAGATGGCCGAGGCGGCGGGCGCTGCCCTGGATGGGGCCTGGCCGCTGGCCGCGGTGGCGGACGTTTCGGGCCGGGCGGTGGGTTTGGCGCTGGTGCGCGGCGGGCGGTTGTCCATGCTCTGGCTGGACGAGCCGTACCGGGGCCGGGGGCTGGGCTCGCTGCTGTTGGCGCGGGTGGAGGCGGCGGTGGTCCGGGCGGGCGTTGCGGCGTTGCGGCTGGAGACGTATGCGGCCAATCTGGCGGCGGTGCGGTTTTACCGGGCCCGGGGCTGGCGCGTGCTGCGGGAATATGCGGGGCGCCATGGGGCGCTGTTGGTGGAGATGGAAAAGACGCTGGGCCTGGCCCGGGGGAGAGCGCGTGCGCACTGAGAGAGACGAGATCATTCAGACTTTTTTGCTGGAATACGTGGAGCCGGACGGCAAGGACGTCCTTGAGGTCGGCTGCGGGGCCGGGCGGATCACGGCGTTGTTGTCGGACTGGGCGGCCTCGTGGGTCGGGCTGGACGTGGACGCCGGGCGGCTGGCGGAGGCCGAGGCGCGGGTCCCGGGCGTGGCGTTCATCGAGGGCGACGGCGAGGCCTTGGATTTCCCGGACGGGAGTTTCGACGTGGTGCTTTTTTCGTTGTCGCTGCACCACATGGACGCCGAGGCCGCGTTGTGGGAGGCGCACCGGGTGTTGCGGCCGGGCGGCCGGGTGGTGGTCCTGGAGCCGGTGCCGTTCAGCGAGGCCGGGCGGGTCTGCGCGCATTTCCGCGACGACGAGGGCGCGCACGAGCAGGCCCAGCGGGCCATGGCCGAGGGCCCGCTGCCCGTGGCCCGGCGCGATCTGTTCCGCACCGAGTGGGTCTTCGACGACGAGTGGGAGCTTGCGGCGTTTTTGTTCCGGCATTTCGAGGAGGACGAGGACGAGGACCTGGCCCACGTGGCCTTGTCCGAGCTGGGCGACAAGCGCGGCGACCGGCCGCTGACGGTGCAGGACGACCTGCTGGCGGTGCTGCTGGCGAAGGTGGACTAGCCGCCGCGCGGTGCGCGCAGCGCAAGGAAAAGCCGCCGCCCCGTTGCCGGGGCGGCGGCTTTTTGTTCTTTGCGGGCCGGGCTATTGGCCGTCGATCTTGGGGCAGGATTCGAGGGCCTTTTTGATTTCCTCTTCGGGGTAGGCGTAGTTCTGCAGGTCGCCGCGAAGTGCCGCGTCGTAGGCCGAGAGGTCCAGCAGGCCGTGGCCGGAGTACAGGAACACGATGTCCTTGCCCGCCGGGGCGTCCTTGGCCTCCTTGATGGCGGCGGCGATGGCGTGGCTGGTCTCGGGCGCGGGCAGGAAGCCTTCGG
>CAYUIN010000450.1:0-2941 GCA_964444695.1 uncultured Desulfocurvus sp. | reverse complement strand
CGCCGAAACGAACCGGCCCCCGCGTCCTGCATGGGCGCGGGGGCCGGTTCGTCTTCGCGCGGGGCGGGGCTAAACCTTCTCGTCCAGCAGCGCGCCCAGCATCTCGTCCTGCGTGCGCACCACCACGGCGTTGGCCTCGAAGCCCCGCTGATTCTCGATGAGCGCCACGGTCTCCACGACCAGGTCCGTGGCCGAGCCTTCCACGAAGCCGTCCGGGCCGGGCCCGGAGCCCGGCACCAGGGGCCCCTGGGCCTCGGGCGCGCTGATGTCCTGCACGGCCGTGCCGCCCCGGTCCGGACGGTCCTCCAGCACGGTGCGCGACGGGTCGAAGCCGTCGGTGTTCACGTTGGCGATGTTGTTGGCCGTCACGGCCTGGGCCGTGGAAAAGGCGTCCAGGGCGCTCGCGGCGGCGTACAAGGCGTCGATGGGCACGGGTCCTCCGCGTGGTCCCGGGGCCGGGCCCCGGGGATTTTCCCCCGTTACCCGGTTATTTTCTCACACATCGCCGCCGCTTTCAATGGCCGCGTAGGCGCTGTGGTTGTGGATGGATTCCAGGCTCTCCACCTCCACCCGGTACCAGGTGACCTGCTGGTGGCGCGACAGGCGCTGGGCCGCCGCGCGCACCACGTCCTCCACGAAGGCCGGGTGGGCGAAGGCCTGGTCCGTGACGTGCTTCTCGTCCTCGCGCTTGAGCAGCGCGTAGACCGGGGAGGACCCGGCCTCCTCGGCGATGCCGATCAGGTCCTCCAGCCACAGGAAGCCCGTGAACCGCGCCCGGATGCGCACCAGGGCGCGCTGGCTGTGGGCCCCGCCGTCGCAGATGGCCAGCGAGCAGGGGCAGACGGTCATCACCGGCACCTCCACCCCGAGCACGAAGGTCAGCCGCCCGCCTTCCAGCTCGCCCTGGAGCAGGCAGCTGTAGTCCATCAGCCCCGGGCTGCCGGAGACCGGCGCCCGGCGTTGCAGGAAGTACGGGAAGCGGAACAGGATGTGCGCCCGGCGCGCGGCCAGGCGCTCGCGCACGCTCTGAAGCAGATTTTTGAAGCTGGCGTAGTCCAGGTCCTCGCGCCAGTCCTTCAGGGCCTCGATGAACCGGCTCATGTGGGTGCCCTTGAACTCGGCGGGCAGGTCCACGGACAGGTCCACCTGGGCCACGGTGTGCTGCACGCCGTCCTGCTCGCCGCGCGTGCGCACGCGCACGGGCAGTTGCAGGTTCTTCACGCCGACCCGGTCGATGGGCATGGCCACGTCCGCCGGGCCGCTCTGGATATCCTTCATCTTAGACGAGATTCTCTCCGGTTGTGGTCAGGCACAGCTTGCCGTGCTTGACGCCCTTGGTGGACAGCAGCTTCTGCCCGAGCATCCGCACCATGTCGCCCCGCCCGCGCAGGACCAGGACTTCCAGGCAGTTGTCGTGGTCCAGGTGCACGTGCAGGGAGGACATGATCAGGTCGTGGGCCTCGTGCTGCAATTCGGTCAGCCGTTGGGACAGGTTGGACTGGTGGTGGTCGTAGACCATGGTCAGCGTCCCGGCGATCTCCTTGTCCGTATCCTCCCATTCGCGCCGCACCAGATGGTTGCGGATCAGGTCGCGGATGGCCTCGGAGCGGGTCTGGTAGCTCTGCTCCTCGCAGAGCGCGTCGAACTTGTCCAGCAGGTCGGAATCCAGCGAGACGCCGAAGCGGATGGTCTTGCCCATGTCGTTCCTCCGTGGTGGGTTCAGGATACCTGCGCGGGGTCGCCCTCGCGCCGCAGTTCGAGGATGTGCACCGTCACCGGATGGCGCTGGTGCGTGAAACGCCTGGTCAGCACGCGCTCGCAGGACCAGCCCTCGGCCCGCGCGTGCTCCATGAACGGGGCGGCGATGTTGCGCCCGGGCTCGGCGATCCAGGCCCGGCCGCCGGGGGCCAGCATGTGGTCCAGAAAGGCCGTCACCGGCTCGATGAAGCGCAGCTCGTACATGATGTCCCCGCCCCAGACGAAATGGGCGGCGCCCCGGGCCAGGCCGGGCGCGCGCCAGTCCGTCTGCAGCCACAGGGGCTGGGGCACGCCGTTCAGGGCCGCGCCCCGGGTCGCGTAGCGCAGCGGGGCCAGCTCGTAGTCGAAGGCCGCCACCCGCGCCCCGAGCCAGGTGCCCACCAGGGCCGTGAGGCCCAGGCCGCAGCCCACGTCCACGCAGGGCCGCCCGGCCACGTCCGCCCGCCGCCCGGCCAGCCACTCGGCCAGCACCAGGCTGGACGGCCACAGCTCGACCCAGTACGGCAGGCGTTCGTCGTCGCCGAACTCGTCCTGGCCGATGGAGGCCCACAGGCTCTCCAGGTCGCCGTCGCGCTCCAGCACCCAGCGCCGCCCGCAGACCTCGGTCTCGATGCGTTCCACCTGGGGCGGCCTGGCCTGTGCGGCGGCGGCCCCGGCGGGCCTGTCTGCGTCCGTCATCGCGCTCCCCGGCCCGCCTGCGGCGGGCCCTGTTTCGGGCCGCGCGCCGGGGCCGTCCCCCGCCCGCGCGGCGTCTTTGCAATACGCCCCCGGTAGCACGAGGTCAAATTCATTTATGCGCGGCGTCATACCGTCCTGCCCGGCGACAGGCCGCACCGGCACGCCCGGGCGGATTTCGCGAACAAAAACAGTGCGCAAAAAGGCGCGCCGCCCCACCTCCCGTGGAGCGGCGCGCGGGCGGCCCGGGCCCGGAGGAACCGTCAGGGCAGGCCGCAGGCCCGGCGGCAGCGCTCGCGGCTCAGGCCGTAGCCCAGCCCCTCGCTCCCGGCGGCGGAAAGACAGGCCTCGCAGACCCCGGGGCACGGCCCGGGCCGCCCGGAATCCAGCCGCAGCGCCCAGTAGCGCAGGCGGCACAAAAGCTCCGGCCCCTCGCGCAGCGAGGCGGGGGCGGCGTCCGCGCTGCCCGCCTCCCAGGCGGCGGCTGTCGCGGCGGGCAGCGCCCGGC
>CAYUIN010000449.1:259-2950 GCA_964444695.1 uncultured Desulfocurvus sp. | reverse complement strand
GTCGGAGTTGGCCACGGCCTCGATGGCCTCCTTGTCCGGGTGGTCGCCGACCACGCTGATGGTCCCGTCCTCGGCGCGTTGCAGCACGAAGGCCTGCTCCACGTCCACGCCCAGCAGGGAGAGGTCCTCCTCCAGGGTCTGCATGAAGCGGTTCTGCAGGTCGTCCAGGTCGGCGTTCATGCTGTCCACGATGTTCGTGCCGGGCTGCTCCTGGGCCAGCCGGGCCAGGGTCATGGAGAGATCGGTCAGGGTCACGCCGTCCAGGTTGTCGGCCCTGCCGTCGCCGTCCAGGTCCTGGCGCTTGGCCTTGTCGGAGTTCGGGTCCACCCCGTCTTCTTCCAGGGATTTGAAGCGCAGCAGGCCCAGGGAACCGTCGCTCGATACGCCGTAGATACTCATCGTGTCCTCCTCGCGGGAAAAAACTTCCGGCGGTGGCCGGTCGCCCGGAGAAAGAGCAAGGATCGTTCCGGAAAAAAAGGCCGCGAGACGCGGCGAAGGCGGGGTGCGGACGGGGTGCGGACAGGCCGCGGACGGAGTGCGGACGGGACCCGGAGCGGGCGGGCTTCAGCGCCGCAGTTCGGGCGGCGGGGCGGGCAGCCAGCCCGCGTCCAGCACGCCCCACAGTCCGGCCAGCACGGCCTCGGCCGCGTCGTGGCGCAGGGCCGTGGGCCCCGGCAGGCCGGACCAGGCGATGACCCGCCGCGCCAGCTCCCCGGCGTGGCGCTTGGCCAGGGCGCCCGTGGTCCGCTCGCGCGGGAGCAGCAGCGGCTCCCGCCACACGGCGGCGTCGATGACCCGCACCGCCAGCCCCCGCCGCGCGCCCTCGCGGGCCCAGACGTCGGCGATGGGCCCGCCGCCCTCCAGCACCAGGCGCGTCAGGTCCGGCTCGGCCAGCAGCAGGCCGTGGGCCCCGCGCCGCAGGCGCTCGCGCGAGCCGAAGTTGTGGGAGCGGTACCAGGCCAGGCGCCCGTCCTGGCCGTACAGGGCCAGGCCCGTGCGCAGCCCGAGGTCCACGGCCAGCAGGCTCACGGCGCGGGCCTAGGCGTGCAGCCAGCAGCGCGCGCCGCGCCCGGCGCCGAGGTCCAGAAGCGGCGGGCGCTGTTCGCGGCAGCGGTCGAAGGCGTGGGGGCAGCGGGGGTGGAAGTGGCAGCCCCGGGGCAGGTCCGTCAGTCCCGGCACCATGCCCCGGATGGGCTCCAGGGCCCGGGCCCGCTCGCCCAGGCGCGGCACGGAGCGCATCAGGCCCTGGGTGTACGGGTGCAGCGGCTCGCGGAACAGGTCCGCCACGGCCGCCCGCTCCACGATCTTGCCCGCATACATCACCGCCACCCGCGAGCAGGTCTGGGCCACGATGCCCAGGTCGTGCGTGATGAGCACCACCGAGGCCCCGTTGCGCTCCTTGAGGTCCAGCATCAGTTGCAGAATCTGCGCCTGGATGGTCACGTCCAGGGCCGTGGTCGGCTCGTCGGCCAGGATCAGCTCCGGGTTGCAGGCCAGGGCCATGGCGATGACCACCCGCTGGCGCATGCCGCCGCTCATCTCGTGCGGGTAGGCGTCCACGCGCCGCTCCGGGGTGGGGATGCCCACCAGGCGCAGCATCTCCACGGCGGCCTCGCGGGCCTGGCGCTGGTCCGCGCCCTGGTGCAGGCGCACGGCCTCGGCGATCTGCTCGCCCACCCGGAACACCGGGTTCAGGCTGGTCATCGGCTCCTGGAAGATCATCGAGATGCGGTTGCCGCGAATCCGGCGCATGGCGGACTCGGGCAGGGCCAGCAGGTCCTGGCCGTCGAAGACCACCCGCCCGCCGGTGATGCGCCCAGGCGGGTCCGGCACCAGCCGCAGGATGGACAGGGCCAGCATGGTCTTGCCGCAGCCGGACTCGCCCACCACGGCCAGGGTCTCGCCCCGGCCCACGTCCAGGGATACGCCGTCCACGGCCCGGGCCGTGCCCCGCGCGGAAAAGAAGCTGGTCTCAAGACCTTCGACGGAAAGCAGGGGGTCCATGGTTGCCTCGCCTGGGGGAAGTGGTCATACTCCGAACTGCCGCGAGACATAGTGACCAAGGGGGAGCGCCGATGTCAATGAACGAGCGGGACGGGGACGCACGTCCGGCCCCCGGGGACGCCGCGACCGACCCGGAACGCGAGGCCCTGCGCCGCGCCGTGGCCCCCTGCGGGCTGGACTGCGGGCGCTGCCTGTCCAACCCCGAGAGCCCCATCGCCACCCTGGCCCGCGACCTGCGCCGCGAGCTGGGCGGCTTCGCGGCCATGGCCGAACGCTTCGCGGGCATGGACCCGGCCTTCGCCCAGTACCCGGGCTTCGCCGCCGTGCTGGACCGCCTGGCGGACGCCGACTGCTCGGGCTGCCGCGACGGGCGTTGCCTGCTGACCAGCTGCGGGGTCAAGGACTGCGCCCCGGCCCACGGCGTGGACTGGTGCTGCGAGTGCCCGGAATTTCCCTGCGAAAAGAGCAACCTGCCGCCCATGCTCCGGCAGCGCTGGCGGCGCAACACCGAACGCATCCGCGAGCTGGGCCCGGCGGCCTGGCTCGACGCAATACGCAAGAAACCGAGGTATGAGTGAAGACTATTCCCATGAGTACGAAGCACGACGGCAGCGTCGCCATCGTCGGCGGCGGGCTGGCCGGGTGCGAGTGCGCCTGGCAGCTGGCGCGCCTGGGCGTGCCCTGCGT
>CAYUIN010000449.1:0-249 GCA_964444695.1 uncultured Desulfocurvus sp. | reverse complement strand
GTCTATGAAATGCGCCCCGAGCGGCGCGGTCCGGCCCACGTGGGCGACGGGCTGGCCGAGCTGGTCTGCTCCAACTCCCTGCGCTCCGACATGCCCGACACCGCCGTGGGCTGCCTCAAGCAGGAGATGCGCCGCGCCGAAAGCCTGGTCATGGAGGCCGCCGAGGCCACCCGCGTCCCGGCGGGCAAGGCCCTGGCCGTGGACCGCGACCTGTTCTCGGACTACGTCTCCGAGGCCCTGGAAAGCCAC
>CAYUIN010000448.1:0-2950 GCA_964444695.1 uncultured Desulfocurvus sp. | reverse complement strand
GGCGTGCTCCTGGTCACCGGCGACCTGAACGAGGCCCTGCAACTGGCCGACCGCGTGGCCGTCATGTTCCGGGGCCGGTTCATGGACGTGGTGGACGCCACCGACGCCGCGCAGGTGGAAAAAATCGGGCTGCTCATGGCGGGGGTGCGGGACTGATTTTCAGGCATCCTTTGAAATCACCGGAATGAATAGAGAAACGATTGTCACCCGCGCGACGCTCCTCCCGGCGACTCGCGGGGGGCGGGGCTTGCCAGCCCGGCCACAATTGGAGTACTTGAATTCATTCGGGATTCAATCCAGAGCCCTGCGCCCTGTCCGGGGCCCGGGCCAGGAACCGATCATTTCAACCGGTCGCGCGCCGCGCGATCACCGCAACCAACGGAGGAGTGGACAAATGTTGAAGAGACTCATTCTCGCCCTGGCCATGGTCAGCATGCTGGCCGTCGCCGCCCAGGCCAAGACCGTGACCTTCGCCGCCGACTGCACCTGGCCGCCCATGGAGTTCATGAGCGAGGCCAAACAGTGCGTCGGCTTCGGCCCCGACATGGTCAACGCCATCGCCAAGGCCGCCGGCTTCGACGTCGTGATCCAGAACACCGCCTGGGACGGCATCTTCGCCGGTCTGGCCGCCGGCAAGTACGACGCCATCTCCTCGTCCGTGTCCATCACCGACGAGCGCAAGCAGGCCATGGACTTCTCCGACCCCTACTTCGAGGTCAAGCAGGGCGTCGTGGTGCGTGAAGGCGCGGCCATCAAGTCCGAGGCCGACCTGAAGGGCAAGGCCGTGGGCGCCCAGATCGGCACCACCGGCTACTTCGCCGCCCAGCGCGTGGCGGGCGACACCGCCAAGTCCTACGACGAAGTGGGCCTGGCCATCGCCGACCTGGCCGCCGGCCGCATCGACGCCGTCATCTGCGACGACGCCGTGGCCGCCGACTACGCCCTGACCAACCCCGACTACTCCAAGACCCTGGCCCTGGCCTTCCTGATCAAGCCCGACTCCCCCGAGTACCTGGGCTTCGCCGTGCAGAAGGGCGACGCCGCGACCCTGGCGCTGATCAACAAGGGCCTCAAGGCCGTCAAGGATTCCGGCGAGTACGACAAGATCTTCGCCAAGTGGTTCGGCAGCAACTAGCCTGACCGCCAACCGGCGCCCCCCGGTCCGCAAGGACCGGGGGGCGCAAAAGCATCAAAGGCACCTCCCATGGGCGACAAGAAAAATCCGAACATCGAAGTCACCGACGGCGCGGCCATCCCGTCCCTCAAGGACAAGGGCCTGGTCAGCGCCTGGTGGGTGTCCCTCATCGGCGCGCTGGGCATCACCCTGATCCTGTGCCTGTCGGACAACGAAGCCTACCTCAAGGCCCTGACCTTCCTGTTCCCCGACGGTATCATCGTGACCTTCAAGGTCACCATCTTCTCCATCCTGCTGGCCCTGCTGCTGGGCCTGATCACCGGGCTGGGGCGCATCTCCAAAAACAGGGCCTTCAACCTCGCGGCCTCGACCTACGTCGAGGTCATCCGGGGCATCCCGCTGCTGGTGCAGCTGTTCTACATCTATTTCGCCCTGGGCGCCGTGTTCAGCGGCCTGCCCAGGATGGACGCCGCCCTGGAGATGTTCGCCGACTGGCCCTACCCCGTGGCCTACGCCCTGGCCTTCTCCAGCGACGCCCTGAAGAACATGGACCCGCTGGTGGCCGCCGTCATCGCCATGGGCTTCTGCTACGGCGCCTACATGGGCGAGGTCTTCCGCGCGGGCATCGAGTCCATCGACAAGGGCCAGACCGAGGCCTCCCGCTCGCTGGGCTTCTCCAGCCGCGAGACCATGTTCCTGGTCGTCCTGCCCCAGGCCTGGCGGACCATCCTGCCCCCCGTGGGCAACGAATTCATCGCGCTCCTCAAGGACAGCTCCCTGGTCTCCATCCTCGCCGTCGCCGACATCCTGCGCCGCGGCCGCGAGTACGCCAGCGTGAGCTTCAACTACTTCGAGGCCTACACCATGGTCGCCCTGGTGTACCTCGTCATCACCCTGCTCCTGTCCAAGGGCGTGAGCCACATGGAAAACAGGTTGAACTACTATGACCAGCGCTGAGCCCATCATCAAAATCAAGAACGTCGTCAAATACTTCGGCACCCTGAAGGCCCTGGACGACGTGAACCTGGACATCGCCCCCGGCGAGAAGGTCGTCGTGCTCGGGCCGTCGGGCTCCGGCAAGTCCACCATGCTGCGCTCCATCAACCGCCTGGAGGAGATCAACTCCGGGCAGATCATCGTGGACGGGCAGGACATCAGCGCCGCCGACGCCAACATCAACAAGATCCGCCAGGAACTGGGGATGGTCTTCCAGAGCTTCAACCTCTTCCCCCACAAGACCGTGCTCCAGAACCTGACCATGGCCCCCATGCGCCTGAAGAAGATCCCCCGCGCCCAGGCGGAGGAGACCGCCATGAAACTGCTGACCAAGGTCGGCATCCCCGACAAGGCGGGCACCTTCCCCAAGATGCTCTCCGGCGGGCAGCAGCAGCGCGTGGCCATCGCCCGGGCCCTGGCCATGAACCCCAAGATCATGCTCTTCGACGAGCCCACAAGCGCCCTGGACCCCGAAATGATCGGCGAAGTCCTGGACGTCATGGTCACCCTCGCCAAGGAGGGCATGACCATGGTCGTGGTGACCCACGAAATGGGCTTCGCCCGCGAAGTCGCCGACCGCGTCGTGTTCATGGACTACGGCCGCATCGTCGAAGTCGGCACCCCCGAACACTTCTTCACCAACCCCCAACACGACCGCACCAAACTGTTCATGCAGCAGATTCTGTAACCGGCGCGGCGAGGCGAGGCGAGGCGAGGGAGGAGAGAAAGGCAAATGCCTCCGGCGGCTGGGCGCCATCTCGGCTCTCTCCAGCCCTTAGCTCGCCCCGACCGAAGGGAGAGGGCGGGCTTAGGGATGGG
>CAYUIN010000447.1:0-2953 GCA_964444695.1 uncultured Desulfocurvus sp. | reverse complement strand
CCGGGCGGCTCCGGCCCCAGGCGCGGCTCGCCCCGCCCGCCCCTGGTCCAGCCGCGATACTGCACGCCCTGGCGGGCCCAGTAGAAGCGCGTGTCCCAGGTGCCGGGGTTCGCGAAACCGCGCACGGGGCGCACGCGGGTGCGCAGCGAGGCGGTCTGCCCCGGGTGCGGGCGGGCCTCGGGCCAGTCCCAGGTCCACAGGAACAGGCCCGGCAGCGCGCCTTCCCCGCCGTCGTCCAGGGCGTAGCGCGGCTCGGCCAGAAAGACCCGCAGCTGCCCGCCCACGGCCCCCTCGACCCGCGCCACGCGCCCAGAAATCCGCGCCGTGCGGCGCTCGGCCATCCACTGCGGCACGGGCTCTGGCCCTGGCGGCGCGGCGCGCTGGGCCAGGCCCCAGCCCAGGGCGAAGGCCGCGCAGCAGGCCAGGGCCCAGCGCCACGAGGGCAGCGCGGGCCGGGCCAGCGCCAGCAGCAGCACCAGCCCCACGGCGACGGGAACGGGGAAACGCAGGGCCAGCAGGCCGAGGATCAGGGACAGCAGCGGAAGCTGCCAGGGCAGCGGGCCGGGCAGGCCCCGGCGCGGGGAGAGGGCTGGCTCGCCGCGCGACGGCACGACGTCAGTCCTGCCGCAGGGGCGCCAGTCCCGCGCGGGACAGGATGATCCGCGCCGCGCGCCCGGCGGCCCCGGGCCCGCCCACCAGTGCGGCCAGCGCGTCCAGGCGGGCGCGCACGGCGGCCATGGCGGCCTCGTCCGTGAGCCACTCCAGGGCCTTTGCGGCGATGGCCGGGCCCTGGGCCTCGGCCTGGATCAGCTCGGGGAACACGGCTTCGTTCATGATCAGGTTCGGCAGGCTGATGTAGTCCACGCCGACCACCATCCGCCCCACGAGGTAGGACAGGGGCGCGACCTTGTAGGCCACCACGCAGGGCGTGCCCAGCAGCGCGGCCTCCAGGGTCACGGTGCCCGAGGCCGCCAAGAGCGCCCGGCAGGAGCGCATGGCCTCGTAGCGGCGGTCCGAGTCCACCAGCGTCACGGGCAGCTCCTCGGGCCACAGGGCGCGCAGCCGCTCCTCGGCCACGCCCGGGGCGCGCACCAGCAGGAATTCCGTCTCCGGCAGGCGGTCCTTGATGATCCGCGCCGCGCGGGCGAACTCGGGCAGCAGCGTGGCGATCTCCCGCCCCCGGCTGCCGGGCAGGATGCCCACCCGGTGCGGCTCGGGCGCCAGGAGCCGCAGCGCGTCCAGGGGAATCTGGTCCGTCAGCGGGTTGCCCACGTAGTCCGCGTCCAGGCCGCGCTCGGCCAGGAACGGCTTCTCGAAGGGCAGGATGCACAGCACGCGGTCCACGTGCTTCTTCAAGAATTCCACCCGCCCCGCGCGCCAGGCCCAGACCTGCGGGCAGATGTAGTAGAACACCGGGATGCCCAGGCGCCGGGCCATGCGCACCACGAAGAAGTTGAAGTCCGGCGAGTCGATGCAGACCACGGCGTCGGGCCGGGCGGCGGCCATGGCCCGGCGCATGCGGCGCATCAGGCCCAGCACGCGCGGCAGGTGGGCCAGCACCTCGGCAATGCCCACCAAGGACAGTTCGGCGATGTCGAAGGCCGCCTCGAACCCGGCCTCGGCCATGGCCGGGCCGCCCATGCCCGTGAAGCGCGCCCCCGGGACCAGCTCACGCATGGCGCGCATCAGAAGCGCCCCGTGCATGTCGCCCGAGACCTCGCCAGCGCCCATCCAGATGAGCGGCGTGTCGGTTTTTTTCCGCATCGATTCCGAGGAGTTGCAAGCCGCCTCGCGCCTCGCGCCCAGGGGGCAAACAACGCTTTGGCAACTGGGTGAATATTTGGTACGACGCCAGGGCGAACGTATGCGAAACGCGCCCGCGTGGCAATGCGCGCCGCCCGGCGCCGCCGCCGATCTCCGCGAACGCAAGCCCCGCCACCGGGCGGAAAGGACATACCATGACCGCGCTACCCAAGAGCATGAACGTCGGCGTCATCGGCCTGGGCTGGATGGGCCGGGTCCACCTGCGCAACTACACCGAGATGCCCGGCGTCACCGTGCTGGGCGTGATGGACTCCGACCAGGCCGCCCTGGACGCCGTGCACGAGCAGTTCGGCGTGCCCACCTTCCGGGACCTGGACGCCATGCTGGAGCAGCCGCTGGACGCCGTGAGCGTCTGCGTGCCCACGGTGTTCCACCTGCCCGTGGGGCTGAAGGTCATCGAGCGCGGCATCCCGCTGCTCATCGAAAAACCCCTGGCCGCCAGCGCCGCCGAGGGCCGCCAGCTGCTGGACGCGGCCACGGCCAAGGACCTGCCGCTGATGGTCGGGCACATCGAGCGCTTCAACCCCGCCGTGCAGCGCGTGCGCGAGCTGGCCGCCGAGGACGAGGTCATCTCCATCAACATCGAGCGCGTGGGCCCCTATCCGCCGCGCATCCAGGACGTGGGCGTGATCCGCGACCTGGGCTCGCACGACATCGATCTCATCCGCCACATCTCCGGCTCGGAATACAAGAAGGTCTTCGCCGTCACGGCCACGACCATCGGCAAGCACGAGGACACGGCGCTGATCACCGCCGAGATGGAAAACGGCGTGCTGGGGCAGATCAACACCAACTGGGTCACGCCCTACAAGTCGCGCTTCATCCACGTGGCGACCACCACGCGCTACATCGAGGCCAACCTGATCACCCAGCAGGTCAAGGCCTACAGCAAGTTCGAGGACTACAAGGACCACTACAGCATCAAGGAGTGGCCCGTGATGTACCGCGAGCCCGTGCGCACGGAGCTGACGGCCTTTTTGGGCGCCCTGCGCGACGGCAGCGAGGTGCCCATCACCGGCCGCGACGGGCTGGTGGTCCTGGAGACCATCGAGCGCCTGGGCGTCTGCGGCTGCTAACGGGCCGCGCCGGGCAAAACGAAAGGGCCTTCCCGCCGCTTGGCGGGAAGGCC
>CAYUIN010000446.1:0-2954 GCA_964444695.1 uncultured Desulfocurvus sp. | reverse complement strand
CCCACCACCAGGATGGCCCCGCCCATCTCCGGTGCCGCGTGGTCCACGGCGGCGCGGGCGCGGGTGGTGCCCTCGGCGGCGGCGCGGCGGGCCACCTCCGGGTCGCCCATCAGGCAGGTCACGTCGCAGCCCAGGGGCCGCATGCGCCGCAGGGGGATGGCGCAGCGGGCCATCTCCGTGTCCGTGAAGATGCGGGCCCCGGCGGCCAGGGCGGCCAGGGCGGCGTCCACGGCGCCCGGGGAGAAGCGCGCCAGATCGAGCAGCTCGAAATCCGCCGTGGTGTGGATCATCCGCCGGACCACGGCCCATTCGTGCCCCGCGAAGGGCCGCGGCTCGGGCACCTCGGAGTCGATGATCCGCAGCGATTCACGCTCGATGTCCATGGGCGCGACGATGTCCAGCAGGATGGGGGCTTGGGGCATGGCGGGGCTCCGGGGGCTCAGTAGGATGTTTCGGGGCCGAGCACGCGGTCCCGCCCGGCGCCCTTGGCGCGCAGCAGCGCCTGGTCCGCCGCGCGCACGAGGCCCAGGGCGCCTTCGGCGTGGCGCGGCCAGCAGGCGAACCCGGCGGAGAGGGTCACGGGCCCGATCAGGGCGCCGTCCGGCGCGGGGATGCGCAGCTCGGCCACGGCCCGGCGCAGGTCCTCGGCGCGGCGCTGGGTGGCCTCGGGCCCGCAGCCCGCGAGCAGCACCAGGAATTCCTCGCCGCCGTAGCGGCAGGCCACGTCCTCGCTGCGCAGCCGCTCGCAGAGCAGCAGGCCCACGGCGGAGAGCACCGCGTCGCCCGCGTCGTGGCCGTGGGTGTCGTTGACGTCCTTGAAATGGTCCAGGTCGAAGAGGATCAGCCCCAGCGGCGCGCCCAGGCGGGAGGCGCGCTTGATCTCGCGCTCCAGGGCCTCGTCCAGCTGGTGGCGGTTGTACAGGCCGGTGAGCCTGTCGCGCATGGCCAGCTCGCGCAGCTCGGCGCGCAGGCGCAGGTTGGCCACGGCCAGGGCCAGGTGTTCGGCGGCGATGAAGCGCAGCCCGTCCCCGCCGCAGGCCTCGGCCCCCTGCTGCCCGCCGTCCTGGCGCGGGGCGAAGCGCAGCACGCCGATGGGCCGCCGCTCGGCGATGAGCGGCATGCAGTCGCTGCCCGGGGCGCAGTCGCGGCAGCGCTTGTCCGCCTCGGTGCGGGCGCCGCTCATGGGCAGCCGGTCCACCAGGGCCGGGCAGGGCGTGGCGGGCGGGGGGCCCTGGGCGCCGCCCCAGTCCAGGGCGCGGTCGAACTCGTGGGTCTGGCCGTGGTCCAGGAACAGGGCGCCCGGGGCCTCGCGGAACAACGCGGGAAGGTACCACTGGGCCACGTCCAGCAGGCCGGGTTCGTCCTGGCAGCATTGCAGCAGCCGGGCCATGCCCGAGAGCAGGGCCAGTTGGCGGCTGGTGGTGGTGGGGTCGTCGTGCACGGTGTCCTCGCGGGGGTGTTCTCGGCTGGTTCGAGTCTGGTGCGCGGGCGCGGCGATGTCAATGCGCGCCGGGATTTTTCGTCAGGGCATCAGCCCGGGCAGGAACATGGTCAGCGGCGGCCAGAAGCTGATCAGGGCCAGGTCCGCCAGGAGCACGGCCAGAAGCGGCGTGACCCGCGCGGCCACGGCCCCCAGCCGCGAGCCCGACAGCCCGCAGGAGACCACCAGGCAGATGCCCAGCGGCGGCGTGAGCATGCCGATGGCCAGGTTCACGACCACGATGGCCCCGAGCTGGGTGATGTCGATGCCCAGCTGCGGCAGCATGGGCACCAGCACAGGCACGAAGAGGATCAGGGCCGCCGTGGTCTCGATGAACGTCCCGGCCACGAGCAGGGCCAGGTTCACCAGGAGCAGCAGCAAAACGGGGTCGGCCGTCAGGCCCAGCATCCAGGAGGCCAGGGCCTGCGGGGCCTCGCGCACCGTGAGCACCCAGGACAGGACCCGCGCCTGGGAGATGATGAACAGGATCACCGCCGCCGTGACCGAGGCCTCCAGGAACAGCCGGGGCAGCATGCGCACCGTGAGCCCCCGGTACACGAACAGCCCGACGAACAGGGCGTAGACCACCGCCGCCGCCGCGCTTTCCGTGGCGTTGAAGACCCCGCCCAGGATGCCGCCCAGCACGATGACCGGCGCGCCCAGGGCCCAGCCCGCGCGGCCCAGGGCCGCCGCCGCCTCGCGCGGGCAGAAGCGCCGCAGCTCCCCGGCCTGCATCCCGCCGCGCGCGGACAGCAGGGTGGTGGCCGCCACCAGCGTCAGGCCCATGAGCAGCCCGGGCAGGATGCCCGCCGCGAAGAGCTTGCCGATGCTCGCGCCGGTCAAAAAGCCGAAGATGATCATCGGGATGCTGGGCGGGACCACCACGCCGATGGAACCGCCTGCGGCCTGCACGGCCCCGGCGAAGGCCGGGTCGTAGCCCTTGCGGATCATGGCCGGGACCAGGATGGCGCCCACGGCCGCCGTGTCCGCCGCCGCCGAGCCGGAGATGCCGCCGAAGAGCATCGCCGCGACCACGGCCACGGCGGCCAGCCCGCCGGGCAGCCAGCCCACCAGGGCCTCGGCCAGGTCCACGATGCGCCGCGAGATGCCGCCGGACTCCATCAGCCGCCCGGCGATCATGAACAGCGGCACGGCCATCAGCGGAAAGGAGTCCGCCCCGGCATACATCCGCTGCGCGGCCAGGGTCAGCCCCGCGTCGCCGCCCGCCACCAGCGCGGCCATGGACGCCGCGCCGATGGCCACGGCCATGGGGACGTTCAGCAGGAACAGCCCGGCCAGCAGGAGGAACAGCAGCGACCCGCTCACGGTCCGTCCTCCCCGGGCGTCGGGGCCTCGGCGCCGGGGTCATCGGCGCCGCCCAGCAGGTCCGCCAGGGCGTGCAGGGCCATGACCGCCCCGGCCAGGGGCACGGCGGCCACGGGCAGGGACATGGGCCAGCCCAGGGCGGGCGTGG
>CAYUIN010000445.1:0-2956 GCA_964444695.1 uncultured Desulfocurvus sp. | reverse complement strand
GCCGCCGAGCGCACCGACCCGGACATGGTGCCGGGCATGCGCATCGCCTCGGCCATCCTGGCCGACGTGGGCGGCGACACCTCCCACGCCGCCATCACCTCCCGCGAGCTGGGCATCCCCGCCGTCATCGGCATCCAGCGCGCCGAGGTCCTGCGCAACCTGGACGGCCAGGAAGTCACCGTGGACGGCTCGCGGGGCAAGGTCTACCGCGGCAACCTTCCGCTCATCGAGGTGGGCGGCGAGATCGACGTGGCCGCGCTGCCCGAGACCACGACCAGGGTCGGCCTGATCCTGGCCGACGTGGGCCAGTCCCTGTTCCTGTCGCGCCTGCGCCAGGTGCCGGACTTCGAGGTCGGCCTGCTGCGCGCCGAGTTCATGCTCGGCAACATCGCCGTCCACCCGCTGGCCCTGGAAGCCTACGACAACCGCAAGCTCGAAGTGCTGGTCAACAAGAAGCTCCGCGAGCTGGACACCCAGCTGACCAAGGTCCTGCGCGAGCAGCTGTCCACCGGCGTTCAGACCCTGGACCTCAAGCTGCGTGAATACGTGGCCGTGATCACCGGCCTGGGCCGCGAGATCACCAAGCTCACCGAGCGCGAGGGCGCGCGCGGCGGCACCGAAGAGGTGCTGGCCATCCACCGCCGCCTGCGCGAACTGGACAAGAAGCTCGACACGCACCTGGAACTGGCCACCCAGCGCCTGGACGTGCTCAAGACCTCCGAGGAGATCGAGGCCCACGTGGCCGTGATCATGGGCTTCACCGAGGTCCTGGAGACCCCGGGCAACGACCCCGAGGCCGAGAAGCGCCGCCAGGACGCCATGGAGGCCGTGCAGGCCCACTGCGCCAAGGTCCAGGACGAGCCCATGGTCATGGACGTGCTGGAACGCATCGGCCGCCTGCGGGCCGAGGTCGCCCGTCAGGTCGGCCTGGAAAAGGAGATCGAGGACGTCCGCACCCTGCCGGGCAAGATCCGCGAGCTGATCCGCTCGCGCGGCTTCCGCAACGGCAAGGAACACTACGTCCAGACCCTGGCCCAGAGCCTGGCCCTGTTCGCCATGGCCTTCCACGGGCGCGACATCATCTACCGCACCACCGACTACAAATCCAACGAGTACCGCAACCTGCTGGGCGGCAACCTGTTCGAGGCCTTCGAAGACAACCCGATGATCGGATACCGCGGCGTGTCCCGCAACATCCACGACTGGGAGATCGAGGCCTTCAAGCTGGCGCGCGGCGTGTTCGGCGGCAAGAACCTCCAGATGATGCTGCCCTTCGTGCGCACCCTGGAGGAGGCCCGCTCCATGAAGCGCTACCTGGAGCAGGTCCACAAGCTGCGCCGGGGCAAGGACGGCCTGAAGCTGATCCTGATGAGCGAGATCCCGGCCAACGCCATCCTGGCCAAGCAGTTCATCCAGGAGTTCGACGGCTTCTCCATCGGCTCCAACGACATGACCCAGATGGTCCTGGCCACGGACCGCGACAACGCGCGGCTCCAGCACATCTACGACGAGGAGGACCCGGCCGTCGTCTGGGCCATCCTGGTGACCATCTTCACCGGCCAGAAGTTCGCCAAGAAGGTCGGCTTCTGCGGCCAGGGCGTGTCCAACTCCCTCGTCCTGCGCGGCCTGGTGGCCATCGCCGGAATCACCTCGGCCTCCGTGGTGCCCGACACCTACCACCAGACCAAGATCGACATGGGCCACGTCGAGGCCCTGGACATCCCGGCCTCCGGCCTGGGCAAGTGGGTCAAGGAGCAGCACCTGAACACCCTGGTCAAGCTCATCGAGGACTACAAGTACGGCCACATCCTCAAGAAGTACAAGACTTCCGGTGACTTCATGGAGTGGTACGAGGGCGAGCTGGCCCGCTTCGCCGAGCAGCTGCGCGACAACCTCGACGCCGACAAGGAAGAGTTCTACCGCCAGGAGCTGGAGCGCTTCCGCTCCATCTTCCACAAGCCCGTGATCTACGCCGACTGGGACTGGGAGGCCACCGTGCTGGACGCCCTGCACCAGGCCGGATTCCAGGACTTCGACGAGCAGGCCAAGGCCCTCGAGGTCGTGCGCAAGAAACTGCTCTAACCACCGCGCGCCCCCGGGCGGCACCACGCGAATACAAGCCCCCCTGTCCCCGGCAGGGGGGCTTCTTCATCCCGCCGCCCGTACGACAAGGAGACGCCCATGACCGCCATCCCCGCCTCCTGGCGCCGCGCACTGCCCGCGGACGCCGCCGCCCTGGGCAAGGACCTGCTGGCCCGGGTGCGCGCCCTGCGCGCAGAACAGGACATCTACCCGCCCCAGGCCCACATCCTGCGCGCCCTGGAACTGACGCCCTTCGAGGCCGTGCGCGTGGTCGTCCTCGGGCAGGACCCGTACCACGGCCCCGGGCAGGCCCACGGCCTGGCCTTCTCCGTGCCCCAGGGCCAGAAGACCCCGCCCTCGCTGCGCAATATCTTCAAGGAAATCGACGCCTGCCTGCCCCGGGACACGCCCCGCGAACAGACCACGGACCTGACCCGCTGGGCGGAGCAGGGCGTCCTGCTGCTGAACACGACCCTCACCGTCCAGGCGGGCAAGCCCGCCTCCCACGCCAACCTCGGCTGGCAGGCCTTCACCGACGCCTGCATCGCCGCCCTGAACCGAAACCGCGAAGGTCTGGCCTTCCTGCTCTGGGGCGCCCACGCCCAGGCCAAGGCCCCCCTCGTCGACCCCGCGCGCCACCTCGTGCTCCAGGCCGCCCACCCCTCGCCCTTCTCGGCCCACCGGGGCTTCCTCGGCTGCGCCCACTTCGCCCGCGCCAACGCCCACCTCGCCTCCCGGGGCGAACCGCCCATCCACTGGTAACGCGGGCAGGGTAGGGAGCAGGAGAAAAGGCGGAATGCCTCCGGCGGCCAGGGCGCCGCCCTGGACCCGCTCAAGGGAATAATCCCCTTGAGAATCCCTCTTTTGGGCCGCC
>CAYUIN010000444.1:0-2956 GCA_964444695.1 uncultured Desulfocurvus sp. | reverse complement strand
GTCCGGCGCGCCGGGCGCGCGGCGCGCCGGGCCGCCCGGGCCGTGGGCCAGGCCCTCGGCCAGGTCCGTCGCCGCGCGCTGGACCACCTCCGGGTCCAGGTAGAACATGCGGTACGTCCAGCCCCCGTCCGTGGCGGCGTGCCCGTCGTGGACCTCGCCGGGGGTGGTCAGGTTCACCTGCCCGGGCGCGGCCAGGTGCGTCCGGCCCAGGAAGCTGAACTCCATGGCGCCCTGTTCGATGACGCCCACGGCGTAGCGGCGGTGGAAGTGGCGGGGGAAATTCTGGCGCAGGTAGTGGGCCCGCAGCAGCTCCACGCCGGGCAGGTCCCGGGGGCGCAGGACCTCGGGGGCGTCTGGCCGCGCTCGGGGCGCGGGGGCTGTGTGGCTCGGGGCGTGCGTCATGGGTCCGGATAAGGCCCCCGGGCTCCGTCGGCAAGGGGGGCGGTTACGTGGAACTGGAATCGCCCGCGCAGAGGCGGTTGTATTCCGGCAGCACCGGGCGGTAGCGGTCCAGCTTCTCCACCAGGGCCGCGATGATGCGCGAGGGCTTCTCGCGGTCCAGGTCGTAGGGCCGGGACTTGACGTCCTCGGTGATGAAGGATTGCAGATTGGCCAGCAGGGCGTTTTGTAGAATCCTGCCCTCTTCGAGGCCGTGGCCCTTGTCCGCGCGGGCGAAGACCTCGTCCAGGGAGCCCTTGTGCATGCCCAGGATGCGCGAGAGCAGGGCCTTGTCGCCCACCAGCTCGGGTTCGTCCTTGGCGTAGCGGTTCATGCGGAATTCGCGCACCACTTCCAGGGGCTTGCGGGCCTCGATGGAGCCGATCAGGTCCGTCAGGGCCGTGACGGCGGGGCCCTTTTCCTTGTAGGCGGAGCGCACGTCCTCCAGGGTCTGCTTGTCCGGGAACTTGAGCAGGGTCAGCAGCAGGGCCTGGTCGTCCTTGCCGCCCGTGACCTCGCGGATGGCGGCGCGCACGCGGCCCACGGTGTCCGCCGCCAGGCGCCGGGCCTGGCGCGAGCGGCAGAGGTTGTTCAAAAAGACCAGGGTCCGCCCGGCGGTGCCCAGCACGTCGCCGAAGGTCAGCCCGCCGTCCTCGGCCAGCCGCGCCAGGTAGTCCCTGTCGCGGCGGACCTGCCCGCGCGGGACGTGCGCGCAGTGCGAGGTGATGTCCTTGTGCAGGCGGCGCAGGCGGTTGTCTCCCAGGCCGGTGAGGATGGTCTTGATCTCCTCCTGGACCTGGGCCATGTCGCGGTAATATTCCGGCCCCTCGCCCACCACCAGGGCCCGCAGGCGCCGGAGGTCCTTTTCCAGGGTCTCGATGCGGTCGCGCGAGAGCTGGGGCACGGCCTTTTTGGCCGCCTCGCTGTGTTCGCCGCGCGCCAGGGTCAGCAGCACGGCGATGCGCTCCACGTTCTTGTCGATGCCGCGCACCACGTCGCGCTGCTCCTCCACGAAATCCTCGCCCAGGCCGAGCAGGGCGCAGGCCCGGCGGAACTGGCGCAGCAGCTCGTAGGCCGTTTCCGGAGGCAGCTCGCGGGTGAAGCGCCGCCAGCCGGACTGCTGCCACACGAAACGCTCCGAGCGCAGGTCCAGCTCGCGGCCCGCCGTGACCTCGGCCAGGGCGTGCACCGGTCCGTCCGGGCCCTGTTCGATGAGCAGGCGGAAGGCCGCGCGGTCGTTCAGCACCACCAGCGTGCCGTGGGCCGCGCCCCAGTCCGTGAGTTCGTCCGGGGCCAGGTCCAGGTCCTGCGGGCCCTTGAGCCCGTCGCCGAAGACCCGGAGCGCCCCGCCCAGGACGTCGATGAACGAGGGCTCGTCGCGCAGCTGTTCCAGGTCCGCATACAGCGCGCCGCCCACGGTGACGGTGTGCTGCGGGTCCAGGGCGCGCCCGCGCAGCATCAGGTCGCCGACGATCTCGGTCACGTCCGGGGCGATGGAGGCCTTGGCGTTGCCCGCGAAGGACAGCGGCCCGAGCCACTGCCCGGCGCGGAACGGGATGCGTCCGCGCAGGCGGGTCACCGGGTCCTCCACGCGCAGGCAGGCCGGGTCCAGGGCGTTCAGGAACTTCTGCCAGCCCTTGAACACCGGCACGGTCATCGGGATGAACACGTCGGGCAGGAAATACAAGGTGCCGTGGCGGGTCTTGACGGAATAGAGGAATTGCTCGCCGCGCTGCTTGGCCATGTCCTGGACGTCGGCGGCGATTTCCTCCACCAGCAGGTCGGTGTTGCCGGTGGCGACCTGGGACAGGACGTGGCGGATGCCCTCGTTGGCCGCGCGGCCCTGGGAGCGGGCCACGAGCTTTTCCACGCCCAGGCCGACGATGGCCTTGATGTCCTCTGCCGCGCCGCCGTGGCCGGAGACCCCCGCCAGGCGTTCGTAACGCTCGGCGAGCAGGGCGTTGGCCCGGGCCAGGGTCGGGTGCAGTCGTTCTTCGGGCATTTCGGTTTTCCACATGTATGCTACCGCAGTCGCCGTCATGCAAGCAAGCGCCGTGCCGACAAAAAAAAGGCCGCCCCGGACAGGGGCGGCCTCGCATGGCACTGTCTGGCGGCCTAGAAATCCAGGCCGTAGGCGTCGACGACCAGACCCACGCGCTTCTTGGCCTCCACGAGGCGGGCGCGCAGGGACTTCTTGTACTCCTCGATGTCCACGGTCACGGTGGCCACGCCGGTGTCCATGGCGGCCTGCGCCACGGCGGCGGCCTCCCACTCCAGGACGCGCGGATCGAACGGCGACGGGATCACGTAGTCCGGGCCGAACTCCAGCTTGCGGCCGTAGATGTCGCAGATCTCCTGCGGCACTTCTTCCTTGGCCAGGGCGGCCAGGGCGGTGGCGGCGGCGATCTTCATCTCCTCGTTGATGGCGGTGGCGCGGGTGTCCAGCGCGCCGCGGAAGATGAACGGGAAGCCGAGCACGTTGTTGATCTGGTTCGGGTAGTCCGAGCGGCCGGTGCCC
>CAYUIN010000443.1:0-2970 GCA_964444695.1 uncultured Desulfocurvus sp. | reverse complement strand
TCTCGAAGGTCTCCTGGGTGAACACGACGCCGAGCCGGCGCGCCCGCTCCGCGTCACGCAGCTTCTGGAAGGTCTGTTTGCCCTCGAACACGATGCAGGTGTCCGCGCCCTGGCCGCTGGCCTCGCCGCAGCCGTAGCCGTAGGTCAGCTCGGTGCAGATGCGCGAGGACTCGCCCGCCGCGCGCGCGGCCTGCACGAAGCACAGGTCGGCGTAGAACGTCAGCAGGCCCTCGATGCCCTCGGCCAGCATCGGGTTCATGGGGCCCTCGGCGCGCAGCACGAGGACGTCCTGGATCAGGTGCCGGGCGGCGATGAGCCAGCCCAGGGCGTCGGCCAGGGGGAAGCTCACGCCCTGGCGCTTGCCGTGGTAGAGCTTCTTGCCGTCGCGGTCGGTGCCGTTTTGCAGGAACTCCAGGGTCCACAGCCACTGCTCCATGGCGGCGGCCAGCGCGCCCGCGCCCAGGCCCGGGGCCTGGCCCTCGGTGCGGCGCAGCTCCTCGGCCCAGAGGCGGAAGACGCCCAGGAACACGGGGTTGGTCATGGTCAGGGTCAGGTGGCGGCGCTGCACGGCCTCGGGGCCCTCGTAGGTGGCCTCGAGCTGGGCGTCCATCCACTTGTGGCAGAGGAAGCCCGGGCAGTCCTCGGTGATGCCGTAGCCGCCCACCAGGGACACGGCCTCGCGCATCACCGTGGCGCCCACGCCGGTGTTCCAGAGCTTGGTGCCGGGGTTCAGCACGCCCGCCAGGGCGTCCATGTACACGAACTGGGTCAGGGTGTCGGCCTCCAGCTCGGCCAGGCGCGCGGCGTCGGCCTCGCCCTCGGGGGCGAACTTCAGGGCGGCGTATTCCAGGGCCTCGTCCTGTTTGGCCTTCATGGCGGCCAGCTGCTTGCGGCCCTTTATGCCCTGCTCCTCGAAGATGCGGTCCTTCTCGCGCTCGATGGGATCGAAACGGTCCGCCAGGCGCGCGGCGGCCAGGCCCAGGGAGCAGCCCGCCTCGCCCGTGGCCCAGACGTCCACCAGGCGTTGCAGGGCGTCCTCGTTCATCTGCAGGCCGAGGTCGTAGCGGCGGTTGCCCGGCTCGCCCACGGCCCCGCCGCGGAAGCGCTGGCGGTGGTAGCGGATCACCGGCTCCACGGCGGAGAGCAGCTTGGCCGAGGTCATGATGCCCACGGGGATGCGCGTGCGGTGGAAGACCGAGGCGATGATCTCGGAGTGGTTGTATTTGGGCACGATGACCCCGTCCACGACCTCGTAGCCGCCGATGATGCGCGAGGCGGGCACGGTGAGGCTCATCACGGGGTCGCGGGTGCTGGACAGCTGGTGGACCATCTTCAGGGTCGGCGCGCCCCGGTCGAATACGCCCGGGTCCTCCTTCTCCAGGATGACCATGCAGGTGCCCTTGATGCGCTCGTCGTCGGACTCCACGGCGGCGGTGACGATGTCCGCGAAATCCATGTTGGTGATGAAGCGGCCGCGCTTCTCCACCTTGAGCATCGGCTCCTCGCCGTCCCAGGACTCGACGCGCACCTTGCCGCCCAGCACTCCCGTGTCCACGCCCACGTAGGGCAGCGGCTCGGTCAGCGCGAAGGCGGCGCGCTTGCACTCGCGGTCCTCGCCGGGCTGCGGCGGGACGCACATCGCCAGGTACCTGGCGCGCTGCTCGTCGGTGCCCTTCTCGTGGATGGGCGCCAGGCCCAGGCAGCTGGCCAGGGAGCTGGTGGCCGCGCCCGCGTCCACCCAGGACAGTTCCAGGGCCACCAGGGCCAGGGCCAGGTTCTTGGGGCCCTCGATGAAGCCGCCCTGGTCCGGGTTCATATAAATGGAGGTCAGGCCGGACTGGTCGAAGGCCGTGAGCAGCTCGGCCTTGCGCTCGGTCCACTCGTGGGTATTGCGGACGCCGTCGGCCACCATGCGGGCCACGACGCTGCGGGCGATGGAGCGGGCCGATTGCACGGCCATCTGGAGATCGAAGCGGTCGGCGTAGCGCCACATGATTTGCCGGACGTCGTCGCCCGGGAGCGTGCGGAGAGTTTCCATAGATGTCTTACAGTCCCGTTTGAGGTTGGGGAACGAGGGCCCGGCAGGGCCCGGAAAACGGTGCCGTAGGCTAAATCATGCGCCCAGGCGCGTCAACGCTTTTCGCCCCGGGGCGAGGCCCGAAAAGCGAGACGGGACGCCGCTTTCCCGGCGATTCCCGCACAACGGCTGCGCCCGCAACCGTACGCGGGCGCGGGCTCCGGGTTCAGGGGGCTTCGCGGGGCCAGGGCGTGTCCCGGCGGGCCGGGCTGTAGCCCTGTTCGAAGACCTGGCGCAGACCGTCCAGCGGCACCCGGTTGCGCTCGGCCAGCCGCCCGGCCGCATGGCTCCCGGCGGGGAAGGCCCGGCCGGAGGCGCGGTTGCCCACCCAGGGCTCCCGGGCCCCAGGTACGGCCAGCACGCGCGGCCACAGGCCCCGGTCGGCGGCCAGGGCCTCGCGCTGGGCGGCCAGCAGCGCCTCGGCCAGTTGCGGCGGGTCGTCGTCGTGGCGATAGAAGAAGGCCAGCCCCTCGCGGACCAGGGTCTCGTTGACGCTGGCCCCGCCCGGCAACAGGATCACGGCCAGCAGCCGCCCGTACTTGTCGTGCGCCACCGGGCCGGGGACCACGGTCAAGGCCCGGCCGGCCGTCAGCGCGCGCAGGCGGGCCGTGGCGCGGGCCGCGCCGTACTGGGCCGGGGCGCCCTCGTGGTCCGCCTCCGGGGCGTCGATGCCCATCAGGCGCACGGTGCGCCCGTCGGCCAGAACCAGGGTGTCCCCGTCCACCACGTAGCGCAGGGTCGCGGCCCCGCCCTGCCCCGCCCCGGCCAGGGCGGTCAGGGCCAGCCACAGGACGAGCGCCAGCGCCGAGGCCCGGGCGACGGCTCCCGCCGCCGGACGCGCCCCGCGCGCCCCGCCCGGGGCCGCCGGGGTATGGATGCGGTCGTGCTTGGTC
>CAYUIN010000442.1:0-2979 GCA_964444695.1 uncultured Desulfocurvus sp. | reverse complement strand
GGGCGAAAGCCCTTAAGCCGCCGGAGGCCGGTGCCTAACGACAGCCACCCGCCCCGCCATTCCTCAAACCCTAGGCGCCGAACTTCTCCTTGGCCTCGCGACGGCGGGCGTGGAGGATGGGTTCGGTGTAGCCGCTGGGTTGGGTGCGGCCTTTGAGGACGAGGTCGCAGGCGGCCTGGAAGGCGACGCTGGCCTCGAAGTCGGCGGCCATGGGCCGGTAGGCGGGGTCGCCTTCGTTCTGGCGGTCGACGACGGCGGCCATGCGGCGCATGGTGGCCAGGACCTGGTCCTTGGTGCAGACGCCGTGGTGCAGCCAGTTGGCGATGTGCTGGCTGGAGATGCGCAGCGTGGCGCGGTCTTCCATGAGCCCCACGTCGTGGATGTCGGGGACCTTGGAGCAGCCGATGCCCTGTTCGACCCAGCGCACGACGTAGCCGAGGATGCCCTGGGCGTTGTTGGCCAGTTCCTGTTCGACGTCGTCCGGGGTGGGCTGGTCGGTGAGCAGGGGCAGGGTGAGCAGGGCGTCCAGGGTGGCGCGGCGTTTGCCTGCCAGGGCGAGTTGGCGTTCGAAGACGTTCACGGTGTGGTAGTGCATGGCGTGCAGGGTGGCGGCGGTGGGGGAGGGCACCCAGGCGCAGTTGGCGCCCGCCTCGGGGTGGACGTGTTTGGTCTCGACCATTTCGCGCATCCTGTCGGGCATGGCCCACATGCCCTTGCCGATCTGGGCCTTGCCGGAGAAGCCGCAGGCCAGGCCGGTATCCACGTTCCAGTCCTCGTAGGCGGCGATCCAGGGTTCGGCCTTCATGGCGGCCTTGCGGACCATGGGCCCGGCCTCCATGCTGGTGTGGATCTCGTCGCCGGTGCGGTCCAGGAAGCCGGTATTGATGAAGATCACGCGGTCCTTGGCGGCGCGGATGCATTCCTTGAGGTTCACGGTGGTGCGTCGTTCCTCGTCCATGATGCCGACCTTGATGGAGCGCGGGGGCAGTCCGAGGGCCTGTTCCACGGCGGCGAAGATGTCGCAGGTGAAGGCGACCTCGTCGGGGCCGTGCATCTTGGGTTTGACGACGTAGACGTTGCCCATGGGCGAGTTGGGGTAGGCGGCGGCGCCGCTGCGTTCGATGAGCGAGACGTAGCCGGTGACCATGGCGTCCAGGAGCCCTTCGGGGATCAGGTTGCCCGAGGCGTCGAGCACGGCGTCGGTGGTCATCAGGTGTCCGACGTTGCGCACCAGGAGCATGCTGCGGCCGGGCAGGGTCAGGGCGTTGCCGTCGGGCGTGGTGTATTCGCGGTCGGGATCCAGGCGGCGGGTGATGGTCTTGCCGCCCTTGGGGAAGGTGGCTTCGAGGTCGCCTTTGATGAGCCCGGTCCAGTTGGCGTAGGCCAGGGCCTTGTCCTGTCCGTCCACGGCGGCGATGGAGTCTTCGAGGTCCTGGATGGCGGTGACGGCGGATTCCAGGACCACGTCCTTGACGCCAGCCGGGTGGTCCTTGCCCACGGGGTGCGTGGCGTCGACGTGCAGTTCGATGTGCAGGCCGTTGTTGCGCAGCAGGATCAGGGTCGGCGCGGCGGGGTCGCCCTGGTAGCCCGCGAAGGCGGCGGGGTCGGCCAGGGCGGCGGCCTGTCCGCCGGTGAGGGTCACGGCCAGGGCGGTACCGTCCACGGCGTAGGCGGTGGCCTGGGCGTGGGAGCCGGTGGTCAGGGGCACGGCCTTGTCCAGGAAGGCGGCGGCGGCGGCGATGACCTTCTGTCCGCGCACGGGGTTGTAGGGGCCGGATTTGTGGGCGCCGTCGTCCTCGGGCAGGACGTCGGTGCCGTACAGGGCGTCGTAGAGGCTGCCCCAGCGGGCGTTGGCGGCGTTGAGGGCGTAGCGGGCGTTGGTCACGGGCACCACGAGTTGCGGTCCGGCGATGGTGGCGATTTCGGGGTCGGTGCCGCTGGTCTCGATGTCGAAGTCGGGGCCTTCGGGCAGCAGGTAGCCGATCTCGCGCAGGAAGGCCTGGTAGGCGGCGGGGTCGTGGGGCCGGCCTGCGCGGTCCTTGTGCCAGGCGTCGATGGCGGCTTGCAGGGCCTCGCGTTTTTCGATCAGGGCCTTGCCGCGCGGGGTCATGGTGGCGACGAGGTCTTCCAGGCCTTTCCAGAACACGGCGGCGGGGACGCCGGTGTGCGGGGCGATGGTCTGTTCGATGACGTCGAAAAGGGGCTTGGCCACCTGGAGTGAACCGGCCTGCATGCGATGGGTCATGGTGCCTCTCCTTGTGCTGGCGTGCCGTCGAAGGCCCGGGGGTCTGGGCGAAGGATCGACGGCGTTGGCGGCGACGGGATTGCGGTGTGCAATGCGGTTGCCCGATGCGCCGATGATGCTGCGGCGCGGCGCGGGTCTTGCCTTCCAAGGCCCGGGCCGCAAGGATTTTCAGAGGGTTATCCTAGCATATCGGGGCCGCGCCCGGATAGTCGTGTGACGCGATTCACAACCAGGGACAGTGGGGGCTGAAAAGCCGCTGCCCGTGGGGGATGGGCGGTGTAGAAATGAAGGACGCGGCCCGGGGGCCGCGTCTTTTTTTGGGGTCGAGGGGTGCGTTCAGCGGAGCTTGAACTGGTCCGGGCTGATGGCCGGGGCGTGGTGGTCGTGGCTGGTGCCGCAGTCTGAGCAGCCGCAGCCGTGGCCGCCGGGGCCGGGGATCATGGCCCAGGCCGTGAGCGCCACGAGGAGCACGGCGCAGGCGGCGGAGAACCAGGTGACGGTCTCGGTCTCGGCGCGGTGGACCCAGGAGGCGATGTCCAGGCCCAGGGCGAAGTACAGGCGGTTCACGGCCCAGCCCGCGGCCAGGGAACAGACGGCGATGGCCGCCACGTACACGGCGGCGGCGCGCCTGCCCAGGGACCCGGCGACCACGCCGATGGTGGCGGCGTTGGTGGCGGGCCCGGCCAGCAGGAAGACCAGGGCCGCGCCCGGGGACAGGCCCTTCATGGCCAGGG
>CAYUIN010000441.1:0-2986 GCA_964444695.1 uncultured Desulfocurvus sp. | reverse complement strand
ACAGCCCCCAGGGATGCGAGGTGCTGAGGTTCGTGGCGTAGCCCAGCCCGCCGAGGAAGCGCGCGGCCAGCGCCACGCCGCCTGCGGCCATCACGGCCAGCATCACGAAGACGCCCGGCGTCCAGAAGGGCGCCGCGATGGGACGGGGTGCGTGGCTCATGACTGCTCGCCTCCTTCGGTTTCATGGCCGCCGTGGCCGTCCTTGTCGCCGCGCAGGGTCTTCACGCCCAGCAGCGCCAGAAACAGCGCCGCCGGAGACCAGAGATAGCTGAACAGCCCGCTCTGGATGGTTTCCGTGCGCCTGGGCAGCGGCTGGTCGGGGACCTCGGGCAGGCCCAGGTCCTCGAAGCGGGACGGGCCGATGTACATCCAGCTCGTGCCCCCGGCCTCGTGCTCGCCGTAGATGCGCTCCACGTAGTTGCCGGGGTCCTTGGCGATGCGCTCCCGCGCCAGCTCCAGCAGGGTGGAGCGCTTGCCGAAGGTCAGGGCCTCCACCGGGCAGACCTGGGCGCAGGCGGGGACCTTGCCCTCCTCGATGCGCGGGGAGCAGAAGGTGCACTTCATGACCCGGGGCGTCAGCGGCTCGTCGTATTCGTAGGCGGGGATCTGGAACGGGCAGGCGACCATGCAGTAGCGGCAGCCGATGCACTTGGTCACGTCGTAGTGCACGGCGCCGTTTTCGCGCTTGCCGAGCGCACCGGTCACGCAGGCCGAGACGCAGGCCGGATGCTGGCAGTGCATGCACTGGATCTTGACGTGGACCGGCAACAGTTCGTTGCGCTTGTCGCGCTTTCCGGGGTAGTACCTGTTGACGACGGTGTAGGCGACGGCATCCGGGCGGCGCTTTGCGTCGAGCACGCGCATGTCGTCGAAGCGTCTGGCGGGCTCGGGCAGGCCGTTGACGGCGTTGCAGGCCTCCTCGCATTTGCGGCAGCCCACGCAGCGGACCAGGTCGACGAGACACCCGTACGGGTCGTCCGGCGCCTTGGACCGCCAGGCCAGGGCCTCCGCGGCGGGCGTGGCCGCCGCCGTGGCCGTGGCCGCGGCGAGCGTACCGAGGAATCGGCGTCTGTCCATCACGACTGGGACCTCCAAGATGAGGTGGACGGGGCGGGACGGGCCCGGCCCATCCCATGCCGCGACACTAGCCGGGACGCACCTCCGGTTCCTTGATGACCATCAATTTTGGCGGAAAAATCGTATGATAGGGCTTTCGCTGCTCAGGGAAATGCAACTCTTCCACGGCCTGGACGACGCCGCCCTGACGCCCCTGACCGGGGCCTCGCGGCTGGAGCGCCTCGCCCCGGGCGAGCTGGTGTTCCAGCAGGACGACGCCGTGGCGCTGTTCTACGTCCTGGTGGACGGGCAGATGAAGATCACCCGCAGCACGGCGGGCGGCAAGGAGCAGACCCTGTACATCGTCGAGCCCGGCGAGCCGTTCTGCTTCTGCACCATCTTCGGCATCGTGCGCCAGCCCGTGAACGCCATGGCCCTCAAGCCCAGCACCGTCCTGGCCCTGTCCGGGGACGTGCTGGAACGCTCCGCGCGGGACAACCCGGTGTTCCTGCTGAACATCCTGGAAATCCTCAACCGGCGGCTGATGAACTCCATGCAGATGATCGAGGACCTGGCCCTGCGCGGCATCCCCCAGCGGCTGGCCTCGTTTTTGTTGCAGATGGCCCGCCTGGGCGGCGCCGACGGCGAAGGCGCCGTGCGCCTGGACGTCCCCAAGCACGAGATCGCCCGCATCCTGGGCACCACGCCGGAGACCCTGTCCCGCGTGCTGGCCCGGTTTACCGGCGACGGGCTGATCACCATGGACAGGCGGCGCATCGCCATCGAGGACCAGGAGGCCCTGCGCGAGCTGGCCGACAGCTAAGAAGCTCCACGGGCCACGCCGCCCGCGCGCTGCGCGGTGCGGCCCGGGGCAGACGATACGACGCTTGAGAACCCCTCTGCGCGGCCCCGCCGCGAGGAGGACGGACATGGTCGTGCGGCGGACGTGCCTGGTCCGCATCCTGGCCCCGGGCGGCGCGCCCGGACCGTGGACGCCGGGCCGCGCGGCGGGCGACGCCATCCTCGTCGTCCGGCGCGAGATCGACCTGGACGGGCAGGGCTGCTCCCTGACCCTCAGGCCGCTCCTCGAGGCCGGTCCGTACGCCCGACGCCCGGTCCCGGCCACCATCCGGCCCTTCTCCCTTACCGTGCGCGGCGCCAAGGCCCGCTTCGACCGCGACCTGCGCCTGCCGCCGCCCTGGCGCGGCCTGGGCCTGGGCACCTACTTCCTGGCGACCCTGGTCCGCCTGGCCGTGCTCCTGGGCCACGGGCAGGCCCGGGTCCGGGCCCTGCACCTCGTGGCCCGCGACCACGCCCCGCTGCGCACCGCATTCTACCTCGGCATGGGCTTCCGCCTGACCCTGTGGCCCGACGGCACGGGGTTCGCCCGCGCCGACCGCCTGGCCGACCTGCGCCGGACCCTCAACCCCGCCAAGGTCGTCGAGTCCTGGGGCCGGGACCCGGGCGCGGGCCTGCTCTTGCCCCCCGCGCCCGCGCCGCTCACCCCGGCCCCGGGCGAGCCGCTGGCCGAGGCCCCGGCGCCGGTCTAGGGGCGCACTCCCCCGCACGCTTCGCAGAGCGGGCCGCCTGACGCGCTGCCCAAGCAAAAGGCCCGGCAGTCGCCGGGCCTTTGGTTTCGGTCCGTCCGTCTGGCGGCCCGAGCGGGGAATCAGGGCAGCCGCCCCCTTGCGCGACCGCCGGGCGCGGCGCCCGGCCTGCGCCCTATGCGCTGCGCAGCTCCTCGATGAGCTGTTGCAGCATCTCGGTCTGCTCGGCGAGGTTGGCCAGGGCCTGTTCGGCCTCGCCCATGCCGGAGACGGTCTCGTCGGAGACGCGGTTGATGTCCTCCACGGCGTGGTTGATCTCCTCGCTGGCGGCGGACTGCTGCTCGGCGGCGGTGGCGATGGAGCGCACCTGCCCGGCCGTGGTC
>CAYUIN010000440.1:0-2992 GCA_964444695.1 uncultured Desulfocurvus sp. | reverse complement strand
GCCGCGCGGGGAGCGGCCCGGGGCGGGGCCGGGCGGCGCGCCCCGGGGCAGGTCTATTGACCTGCTCCGCAAGGTCCACTACCTTCCCGCCAGCACACCAGGGGATATTGCCGATGCACCAACAGGACATACTGGCCCTTCTGCGCCTCGTGGCCGAGGGTTCCGTCTCGCCGGACGAAGGTCTGGCGCGTCTGGGCGGCGTGTCCGTGGCCGAACTGGCCGGGGGCATTGCCCTGGACACGCACCGCGGCCGCCGCACCGGCCTGGGCGAAGTCGTGTTCGGCGTGGGCAAGACCAGCGCACAGCTGGTGGACTGCGTGCGCGGCCTGGGGCGGGACGGGGCGCCCGTGCTGGCGACCCGCGTCGGCCCCGAAGGCGGCGCGGCCCTGGCGGCGGCCCTGCCGGACGGCGTCTACGCCGAGCGCGCGGGCCTGTTCTGCCTGGGCGCGGACCTCGGCCTGGACGAGCCCTGGCCCCGCGAGGGCGAGGTGCTGGTGGTCTGCGCGGGCAGCTCGGACCTGAGCGTGGCCCTGGAGGCCTACGGCTCGGCGCGTTTCTTCGGCCTGGACTGCGGGCTGCTGGCGGACGTCGGCGTGGCCGGGGTACACCGCCTGACGCGCCACCTCCCGGCGCTGGGCGCCGCGCGGCTGGTCATCGCCGTGGCCGGGATGGACGGGGCCCTGCCCAGCGTCCTGGCCGGGCTGATTCCGGCCCCGGTGGTGGCCGTGCCCAGCTCCCAGGGCGGGGGCAACCCCCTGGGCGGCGTGTCCGCCATGCTGGCCATGCTCAACTCCTGTTCCCCGGGCATCACCGTGTGCAACGTGGACAACGGCTTCGGCGCGGCGGCCTTCGCGGCCAAGGCCCTGGGCCGCCTCGGGGGCGAGGCCTCGTGAGCGCCGCCGTCGCGTTTTTCCCCGCCCCGGCGCGCGACCGCCAGGGCGCGGCCGCCCTGGCCCTGACCGTGATGCGCTGGTCCCTGGGCTTCTACGTGCTGCTGTTCCCCCTGGGCATGAGCCTGCGCGAGATCGGGGCCGTGGGCGCCGCCGTCAGCCTCGCCGCATACTACGTCCTGGACTGGCGCGGCTCCAACCTGCGCCGCTTCCCCCTGCGCTGGCTGTTCTTCGCCTTCCTGGCCCTGCTGGCCCTCAAGACCGCGCACACCACGAACCTGCACGCCAGCCTCTACGCCGTGCAGCACAACGTCTACAAGGGCCCGCTGCTGCTGCTCGCCGGGCTGGAGGCCGTGCGCGAGCCGCGCCACCTGCGCGCCCTGGCCTGGCCCTTCGTGATCATGAGCTGCTACGCCGGGCTGGACGGAATCTACCAGTATTTCACCGGGGTGGACTTCTTTTTCGGCATGCCGGACTCCGGGCGGCTGAACGCCATGTGGGAGACCGGACGCATCGGCAACCTGATGGCCCTGACCCTGACCCCGGGGCTGGCCCTGCCCGTGCTGCTGCCGCGCCGCTGGAGCCTGGCGACGCGCCTGGCCGTCACCGCGCTGGTCCTGTTCCCGGGCGTGTTCCTGTGGGCCGGGGCCAAGGCCCGCAGCGGCTGGTTCGGGCTGATCTTCGGCCTGGCCGCCCTGGCCTGGCTGCGCCTGGGCCTGCGCCAGGCCGTGGCCGTACTGGTCCTGGCCGTGATCGCCGGGATCGCCGCCGCCTCCTACCTGCCCGGGCAGCTCTCCCAGGCCCGCCTGCTGGGCGCCCCGCGCTTCATCATCTGGCGCGCCGCCGTGGACGTCTGGCTGGCACACCCCTGGCTCGGCGCGGGCCTGAACTGCTTCGAGCCCGCGTACAAGGCCCTGGGCATCGTCTTCGACCCCATGATCTTCGATCCGCCCATCCCGCACCCGCACAACATCTATCTGCAATTCTTGGCGGAAACCGGCGTCGTCGGGCTGGCCACGCTGCTCTGCTTCCTGCTGGGCAACGCCGCCTGGGCCGGGCTGCGCCTGCGCCGCCGCCTGCGCAGGGGCGGGGTCTACTGGCTCGGCGCCTGCTTCTGGGCCGCACAGGCGGGCTACCTGCTCACCGCGTTCTCCGCGCACAACTTCTTCCGCACCTGGTGGCTGGGCATGGCCATGCTCGTCTCCGGGCTGGCCCTGGGCGCCGCCCTGGCCCGCTGGGAGGCCCCCAAGGACGCACAGTGACGACTCACAAGTTTGCTCCCTCACAATCCGTAGGCGAACCATATTTCCAGGAACTCGGCGTGCGCATCGCCGACGCCGGGCCCGGGCGGGTGGCCACGGTGCCCGCCGTGGCGGGCTGGCTGCAAGAGGCCGCAGCCTTCCACGCCCGCGCCCTGGGCTTTTCCAACGAGGCCATGGGCCGGGCCGGGGTGGCCTGGGTCCTGGCGCGGCTGGCCATCCGCATGGACCGCTGGCCGGAGCTGGGCCAGCGGCTGCGCGTCGCCACCTGGCCCTCGAGTCTGGAACGCCTGCGCGCCACCCGCGACTTCCGCATCCTGAGCCCGGACGGCGCCGTCCTTGGCGCCGCCACCTCCGTCTGGGTGGCCCTGGACCTCGTGCGGCGCCGCGCCGTGCCCATCCCCGAGTTCGTGGCGGGCTGCTATCCCGCCCGCGCCGAACGCGCCCTGGAACTGGACTCCAAGCACCTCCCGGAGCCCGACCACGCCAAGACCCTGGCGAGCATCACCACCCGCAACGCCGACCTGGACGAAAACGGCCACGTCAACAACGTGCACCTCGTGCAGTGGGCCATGGAACCCCTGGCCGACCTCGCCCAGGCCCGGCCCCACAAGATCGACATCGCCTTCCGCGCCGAATGCCGCCACCCCGACACCGTCGCCGCCGCCTGCGCCCCGCAGCCCGACCAGCAAACCATCCTGCACACCCTGACCCGCTCCGACGCCACCCAACTCGTGCGCATGCGCACCCTCTGGCCCACGCTCCCGTAACCGGGGCTCCGCCCCGCCCCCCGTATTTTGGGGCTCTGCCCCAAACCCCGCTCAAGGAAATAATTTCCTTAAG
>CAYUIN010000439.1:0-2995 GCA_964444695.1 uncultured Desulfocurvus sp. | reverse complement strand
CAGATCGACCGCATGGACTTCCAGGCGGAGAACGAGAAGACGATCAAGGAAGGCGGGCGCCCCGCCATCGCCGAGGCGGTGCTTCAGGGCATCACCAAGGCGTCGCTGCAGACGCACTCCTTCGTCTCCGCCGCCTCGTTCCAGGAGACCACCCGGGTCCTGACCGAGGCGGCGACCGCCGGCAAGAAGGACACGCTGGTCGGCCTGAAGGAGAACGTCATCGTCGGCCGCCTGATCCCGGCCGGCACGGGGGCCGCCATGAACACCATGCGTCAGGTGGCCGCCCGTCGCGACAAGGAGCTGGCCGACAGCACCGACTCCGGCTTCCTGCCGGGCGGCGATGTCGAAACGCTCGATCCGACGGCGCCGGACACTCCGGCGGAATAAGCCGGACGAGGACCGGCTCGGTCCTTGGTCCGGGTGGTTATCGGTCTCCGCGGTCGGTTCTGGGGACAGAAAGTTTCGCTTTCGCCCGGAACCGCGCCGCGGAAACCGTTTCAAAGTCAGGGGGAAGCTTTCTCTTGACGGTTTCGGGGCGCACCACTAGGATGCGCCCCTCAATCGGGGTGCCGGTGGTCGGGCCTAAACCGCCCGAGACGCGGATTACTCCGGTTTTTGCGGTTTGACATAAGTCTTCCGGGGCGGTTCCCCGTGGGCGAGTCGAGAAGGCACCGGGTTGGACGCCCCTCGTGGGTTGGTCCACAGGGGCCTTTTCACGGTCGTACAGGATGGCTCCCCGCGCCCCCTTGGGCGGCGCGTCGGTCGTCGGTTTCGATCGGACGAAATCTGGGCGACCAGGGTGGAACTGGCACGCATGGCGCCGCGGCGCGCTGGCGTCTTGGGTAACGCGAGAGCGGTAAGAAGAAGGAACGGTAATGCCGACGATCAATCAGTTGGTGCGCAACGGCCGGGAGCCGAGGACCAAGCGGAACATGGTTCCCGCCATGCAGGCCTGCCCGCAGAAGCGCGGCGTTTGCACGCGTGTCTACACCACCACGCCGAAGAAGCCGAACTCGGCCCTTCGTAAGGTGGCGCGCGTCCGTCTGACCAACGGCTTCGAGGTCACCTCCTACATCCCGGGTGAGGGTCACAACCTTCAGGAACACTCGGTGGTGATGATCCGTGGCGGTCGCGTGAAGGACCTTCCGGGTGTCCGCTACCACATCATCCGCGGTTCCCTGGATACCCAGGGCGTGAAGGATCGTAAGCAGCGTCGTTCCAAGTACGGCGCGAAGCGTCCGAAGTAAGCAAGGGAAGCACGACCAATGTCTCGTCGTCGCCGCGCTGAGAAGCGTGAAATTCTGCCTGACGCCAAGTTTGGCGACAAGGTGCTGGCCAAGTTCATCAACTCCATCATGCTCGACGGCAAGAAGGGCACGGCGGAGGCCATCGTCTATGGCGCGCTCGACAAGATCGGCGCCAAGGCCGGTGGTGACCCGATCGCTCAGTTCCATGAAGCGATCGAGAACATCAAGCCGTCCGTCGAGGTCCGCTCCCGCCGCGTCGGCGGCGCGACCTACCAGGTGCCCGTCGAAGTCCGCCCGGACCGGCGTCAGGCCCTGGCCTTCCGTTGGCTGGTGGACAACGCCCGCAAGCGGTCGGAGACGACCATGGTGGACCGCCTGTCCGGCGAACTTTTCGATGCCGCCAACAACCGTGGTGGCGCCGTGAAGAAGCGTGAGGACACGCACCGCATGGCTGAGGCCAACAAGGCCTTCTCGCATTACCGCTGGTAGCCCATCGACCCTCTAGGCCGAAGAGTTCGTCATGAAACGCCAAACTCCGCTCGAGATGTACCGCAATATCGGCATCATGGCCCACCTCGATGCCGGCAAGACCACGACCACCGAGCGTATCCTGTACTACACGGGCAAGTCGCACAAAATCGGCGAAGTCCATGATGGCAACGCCACCATGGACTGGATGGAGCAGGAGCAGGAGCGGGGCATCACCATCACCTCCGCGGCCACCACCTGCTTCTGGTCCGGTATGGACAAGCAGTACCCCGAGCACCGCATCAACATCATCGACACGCCCGGGCATGTGGACTTCACCATCGAGGTGGAGCGTTCCATGCGCGTGCTGGACGGCGCCTGCATGGTGTACTGCGCCGTGGGCGGCGTGCAGCCCCAGTCCGAGACCGTGTGGCGCCAGGCCACCAAGTACGGCGTGCCGCGTCTGGCCTTCGTCAACAAGATGGACCGCTCCGGTGCGGATTTTTTCAAGGTGCATGACCAGATGCGCCAGCGCCTGCATGCCAACCCCGTGCCCATCCAGATCCCCATCGGTGCCGAGGAGAACTTCAAGGGCGTGGTGGATCTTGTCAGGATGAAGGCCATCTACTGGAACGAAGCCGACATGGGTGTGACCTTCGAGATGAGGGACATTCCGGCCGAACTCCAGGCCGACGCGGAGAAGTGGCGCGAGAACATGCTCGAGGCCGCCGCCGAGTCCAGCGAAGAGCTGATGAACAAGTACCTGGAGGAGGGCGACCTCTCCGAGGCGGAGATCAGGCAGGGTCTGCGTCAGCGTACCTGTGCTCTTGAGATCTTCCCCATGCTGTGCGGTACCGCCTTCAAGAACAAGGGCGTACAGGCCATGCTGGATGCGGTGATCGACTACATGCCGTCCCCCGTCGACGTGCCGCCCATCAAGGGACTGGACGCCAATACCGAGCAGCCCGTCGAGCGCCGTGCCAGCGACGATGAGCCGTTCTCCGCGCTGGCCTTCAAGATCGCCACGGATCCGTTCGTGGGTACGCTGACCTTTATCCGGGTCTACTCCGGCGTGCTCAATTCCGGCGATACCCTCTACAACTCCCAGAACAGCGGCAAGGAGCGTGTCGGCCGAATCCTGCAGATGCATGCCAACAACCGTGAAGAGATCAAGGAGTTGCGTGCAGGTGACATCGGTGCATGCGTTGGCCTGAAGGACATCACGACCGGCACCACCCTGTCGGCGCTGGACAAGCCCGTGATTCTCGAGCGGATGGAGT
>CAYUIN010000438.1:0-3003 GCA_964444695.1 uncultured Desulfocurvus sp. | reverse complement strand
CTTCGCCATCCGCCAGGGCGAGATCTTCGGCCTGCTGGGCCCCAACGGCGCGGGCAAGTCCACCACCTTCAAGATGATGTGCGGCCTGCTGCGGCCCACCGCCGGGCAGGCCCTGGTGGACGGCCTCGTGCTCGGCAAGTCCGGCGGCGCCGCGCGCGGGCGCATCGGCTACATGGCCCAGAAGTTTTCCCTCTACGGCACGCTCTCCGTGCGCCAGAACCTGGAGTTCTTCTCCGGGGTCTACGGCCTGTGGGGCGCGGCCCAGCGCCGGGCCATCGACGGCATGGTCGAGACCTTCGCCCTGGGCCCGCTGCTGGGCACCTCGGCCGACGAATTGCCCCTGGGCTTCAAGCAGCGCCTGGCCCTGGCCTGCGCCCTGATGCACGGGCCGGACGTGCTCTTCCTGGACGAACCGACCTCCGGCGTGGACCCCATCACCCGCCGCGAATTCTGGACGCACATCAACGGGCTGGTGGAACGCGGCGTGACCGTGATGGTCACCACCCACTTCATGGACGAGGCCGAGTACTGCGACCGCATCGGCCTGGTCTACCGCGGGCGGCTCATCGCCGTGGGCCCGCCCGACGCCCTCAAGGACGAGGTCCGCTCCGCCGAACTGCCCGACCCCAGCCTGGAAGACGCCTTCGTGGGCCTCGTGCGGCGAGACGACGCCGCCCGCAAGGAGGCCGCATGAACGCCCCGGCCCTGCGCAGGCTCACGGCCATCATCGTCAAGGAGGCCCTGCAGATCGTGCGGGACCCGTCCTCGATCCTCATCGGCTTCATCCTGCCCGCCTTCCTGACCCTGCTCTCGGGCTACGCCACCAACCTGGACATCGACAGCCTGCCCATCGGCCTCGTGGTTCAGGACGACTCCCCCGAGGCCCGCGACCTGGCCGCCGCCTTCATGGCCTCGGAATACTTCGTGCCCCGCACCGGACACGACACCCGCGAGTTCAAGCAGGCCCTCGTCGCCGGAACCGTGCGCGGCATCGTGGTCATCCCCCCGACCTTCTCCCGCGACCTGGCACACGCCACCGCCAGCGCCCCGGTGCAGGTCATCGCCGACGGCTCCGAGCCCAATACCGCCACCTTCCTGCAGAACTACGCCCAGGGCGTGTGGCAGTCCTGGCTGGCCGTGCGCGCCGCGGGGCAGGGCGCCCGGGCCGCGCTGCCCGTGACGCTGACCCCGCGCACCTGGTACAACCAGGAGCTGATCAGCCTGAACAGCCTGCTGCCCGGCGGCATGGCCATCAACCTGACCCTCATCGGCGCGCTGCTCACGGCCCTGGTCGTGGCCCGCGAATGGGAGCGCGGCACCATGGAGGCCATGCTCGCCACGCCCGTGGGCCGCTACGAAATGCTGCTCGGCAAGCTCGTGCCGTACTTCCTGCTGGGCATGGGCGCCATGCTCGTCTGCCTGGCCCTGACCCTGACCGTGTTCCACGTCCCGTTCCGGGGCAGCTTCCTGGCCCTGACCGCCGTGTCCTCGGTGTTCATGGTCTCCGCACTGGCCATGGGGCTGTTCATCTCCTCCCTGGCGCGCAACCAGTTCGTCGCGGCGCAGGCGGCCATCCTCTCCGCCTTCCTGCCCGCCTTCTTCCTCTCGGGATACGTGTTCGAGCCCGCCGGGATGCCGCTGCCCATCCGCATGCTCTCCCACCTCATCGCCGCGCGCTACTACGTGTCCTGCCTGAAGACCATCTTCCTCGTGGGCGACGCCTGGGCCCAGCTGATGCCCAACATGCTCGGCATGGGCGCCATCGCCGCCGTGTTCCTGGCCCTGACCATCCGCAACTCCGCCCGGAGGATCGCATGAGAGCCACCCGCGTCCGGGCCCTGGTGGTCAAGGAACTGCTGGCCGTGCTGCGCGACAAGAAAAGCCGCGCCGTGCTCATCCTGCCGCCCATCCTCCAGCTGTGCATCTTCGCCTTCGCCGCCACCATGGAGGTCCGCAACATCGACCTCGCCGTGCTGGACCGCGACGGCGGCGCCGCCGCCGTGGAACTCGTGCAGCGCTTCGCCGGGTCGCCCAACTTCGCCCGCGTCAGCCGCCTGGCCGGAGAACAACTCGTCGCCCCGACCATCGAGGACGAACAGGCCATGGCCGTGCTGGTCATCGACAAGGGCTTCTCCGCCGACGTCGCCGCCGGACGCCCGGCCTCGGCACACCTGCTCCTGGACGGCAGACGCAGCAACGCCGCACAGATCGTCCAGGGCTACGCCCAGAACATCGTCAGCCGCTACAACGCCGACCTGGCCGAACGCGCCGGGACCACAGGACCGCCCGCCACCCTCGTGCCCGGCAACTGGTTCAATCCCAACCTCGACTACCTCTGGTTCACCGTGCCCAACCTCATCGGCATGCTGAGCATGGTCGTGGCCCTGCTCGTGACCTCCCTGTCCGTGGCCCGCGAACGCGAAATGGGCACCTTCGACCAGCTCCTCGTCTCGCCCCTGTCCGCCCGCGAAATCCTCGCCGGAAAGACCATCCCCGCCATGCTCCTGGGCATGGCCGAAAGCATGATCATCGTCGCCGCCGCCATCTTCCTCTTCCAAATCCCCTGCCGGGGCTCGCTGCTCTTCCTGTACCTCAGCCTGTTCCTGTTCCTGTTCTCCGTGGTCGGCTTCGGACTGTTCATCTCCTCCCTGTGCCAGACGCAACAACAAGCCATCCTCGGCACCTTCACCTTCATGATGCCCTCCACACTCATCTCCGGCTTCGCCTCGCCCATCGAGTCCATGCCCCAATTCCTGCAAATCATCTCCCTGGCCAACCCCATGCGCCACTTCCTCGTGGCCGTGCGCGGCATCATGCTCAAGGATATGCCCCTGGACACCGTCCTCTCCGTCATCTGGCCCCTGGCCGTCATCGGCATCGTCACCCTGACCCTCTCCAGCTGGCTCTTCCGCCGAGGCCTCAAGTAGCGCGCGCCGCGCGGTGCGCGGGGGGAGAAAGGCAAATGCCTCCGGCGGCCAGGGCGCTGCCCTGGACCCGCTTAAG
>CAYUIN010000437.1:0-3007 GCA_964444695.1 uncultured Desulfocurvus sp. | reverse complement strand
CCTCCCTGGCCCCCGCATCTCCCCAACCCACCCAACCACCCTCCCCCTCCCCTCTCCTCCCCCACCAGTCCGCCAGCCATGCCATGCCTTGCCTGGGGGCTGGGGGTCGTGTAGGGGCTTTGTGGTGGAGGATGTAGGGACATGAAGCGTTTCGGCCTGGTTTTGGGGTTGGTTGTTGTGGTGGTGTTGGTGGTGGGTTGCGGCAAGCGGCAGGTGCCGGTGAGTTCGCGGCCTGCGCCGCCTGTGGATCGTAGTGCGCCGGTGGTGCGTCCGCAGCAGCCTGGTCCGGCGCCGAAGGGCACGTTCAAGCCGTATACGATTGCGGGCCGGACGTATTATCCGTTGTCTTCGGCGGACGGGTATGAGGAGGAGGGGGTCGCCTCGTGGTACGGGTATGGGTTCCACGGGAAGAAGACGGCCAACGGCGAGACGTACGACATGCGTGCGATGACGGCGGCGCATAAGATTTTGCCGATGAACACGTACATTCGGGTGACGCGGTTGGACAATGGCCGCGAGGTGACGTTGCGTGTGAACGACCGGGGTCCGTTTGTGGGCAACCGGATCGTGGATTTATCCCAGGCGGGTGCGGAGCAGTTGGACATGGTGGGTCCGGGCACGGCGCGGGTGCGCCTGGAGGTGGTGGGCGTCGCGGGTCAGGCGATGCCGCACGTGGCGCAGGAGTTGGCCGCGGGCCGCTACTTCGTGCAGGTCGGCTCGTTCCGGTTCGAGGACAATGCGCGTCGGCTGTCGGCTCAGCTGGTGGCGGACGGGTATCGGGGCAGCAGGGTACACGAGGCGGAGGTAGAGGGCGCGCGGTATTGGCGCGTGCAGGCGGGCGCGTTCGAGGGCATGGCCCGCGCGAAGCGGGCCCATGCCGTGTTGCTGAACAAGTATCCGGGCGCTTTTCTTATTGCGGATTGAGCTCGGCCCTGAACTTCCGCGAGAGCCTGAAGACCACGACCTTGCGCGGGGGCAGGGTGATGGTCTGGTTGGTCTGCGGGTTGCGTCCCTTGCGGGCGCGCTTGTCGTAGGCTTCGAACTTGCCGAATCCGCTGATCAGCAGCGAGTGGTCCTTCTTGACCGCCTGCTTCATGATCTCGAGCAGGTTTTCGACCTGGGCCTTGACTTCGGCCCGGTTGCGCTCCGACTTTTCGTAGATGCTGTCGACGATGTCGGCCTTGGTTAACGTCTTGCCCATGATGGACCTCCAAAGACACGTAGCCCGGTTTTATAAGTGTTCCCGGATGGCCCTGGCCATCCGGACCATTGCTTCCCTGTCGTCGTATGGCGCCTGGGCCCAGAGTCGGTGCCCGTCGCCCTCGTGCCGGGGAACCAGATGCCAATGCACATGGTCCACGATCTGCCCGGCGGCACGGTAGTTGTTCTGAAACACGTTCAGCCCGCGCGCGGCGGTGGCGCGCATCACGGCCCGGCCCACGGCCTGCACGGCCATGATCACTTCCGGCCCCAGCCCTGGCGGCAACTCGAACACCGTGTCCCAGTGCCGCTTGGGGATCACCAGGGCATGCCCCGGATTCACCGGATTGATGTCCAAAAAGGCCAGCACCTCTTCGGTCTCGTACAACCGCTCCGCCGCTGCCAGGCCCTGAACGATGTTGCAAAAAATACAATTCGCGGACACGCTTACCCCGTAGAGGCCGCCAAAAAACGATGTTCTTTCGGCCTGCACGCTTCCGCCGGGCCGCGTCGCACGAAGACGACGCCTCTTGTCTTTGAATTATTATCTAAGCTTTCCTTTTTTATCAAGTAATTAAAAAATGCGCAGCACACTTTTTCCGCAGGGCCCCCAAAACGACCCCGAAAACCGCCGCCCCACGGACACGGCGGCCTTCCCGCATCCCGAGCCCAGGCGACCGAAAAACCGTATCTGGCCGGTGTTCCTTCCCTTCTCCGGCTGCCCGCAACGCTGCGTCTACTGCTCCCAAACCGCCGTCACCGCCACCGCCGCCATAAGCCCCCAAAAAGCCCTGGACAGACTCGAACACGACCTGAACCAGGCCCTGGAACGCCACACCCGCCCCCTGGAACTCGGATTCTTCGGCGGCACCTTCACCGCGCTGCCCAGCCCCTGGCCACAACGCTTCCTCACCCTCGCCTCCCGCTTCCGCGACCAGGGCCTGATCACCAAAATCCGCTGCTCCACACGCCCCGACGCCGTCGCCCCCGATTCCCTGCGCCGACTCGCAGACCTCGGACTGGATATGGTCGAACTCGGCGTCCAAACCTTCCACGAACCAACCCTCAAGGCCGCCAGACGCGGCTACGACGCACACACCGCCCTCGCCGCCTGCCACGCCGTCCAGGACGCAACACTCGAACTCGGTATCCAACTGCTCCCCGGACTGCCCGAACATACCCCCGAACACCTCGCCACCGACGCCCAGACCACCGCCACCCTCAACCCCAAAACAGTCCGCCTCTACCCCTGCGTCGTCCTCAAAAACACACCCCTGGCCACTTCCTACACCGAAGGCCGCTACTCCCCCTGGACCCTCGATCAGACCACCACCGCACTCGCCGACACGCTCCTGTTCCTCTGGAAACACCACATCCCCGTCATCCGCATCGGACTCGCTCCCGAACAAGACCTCGCACACCACATCCTCGCCGGACCCTGGCACCCCGCACTCGGACAACTCGCCCGCTCCCTCGCACTGCTCAACTACGTCGCCTCCGCCACACAACCACAACACACCACCCTCAACGCACCCAAACGCTACCAAAGCGATACCCTCGGCCACAAAGGATCCATGCGACAACACTACCAATCCCTCGGCCTCGTGAATCTGCACTTCGACGACGAGGAGACGTTCCGACTGGAATAGGGCGATGGGCTGGATGGGAGGGGGAGGGATGTTGAGTGGTGGTGGTGGGCGTGACGGGTGGCGGGGAGGAGAGGCCGGGCGGCGTGGCTGACGTTAGGCTGGATTGCCTCCGGCGGCTCAAGGGCTATGGCCCTTGAGAATCCCGTGATGGGTTGGTG
>CAYUIN010000436.1:0-3009 GCA_964444695.1 uncultured Desulfocurvus sp. | reverse complement strand
GCTGGGCGTGAACCTGGTCAGCACCTCGGGCCCGGTGCTGGAAAGAAGCGGCGACCTGGCGGCCATCCTGACCAACCTGGGGCGCCACGACATCCTGTTCATCGACGAAATCCACCGCATGCCGCCCACCGTGGAGGAGATCCTGTATCCCGCCATGGAGGACTTCAAGCTGGACCTGGTCATCGGCCAGGGCCCGGGCGCGCGCACGGTGAAGATCGACCTGGAGCCGTTCACCCTGGTGGGCGCCACCACGCGCATCGGCCTGCTCACCTCGCCGCTCAGGGACCGCTTCGGGGTCATCTCGCGCCTGGAATTCTACGCCCCGGCGGACCTGGCGCGCATCGTGACCCGCGCCGCGCGCATCCTGGACGTGCCCCTGACCGAGGGCGGGGCCCTGGTCATCGGGCGGCGCGCGCGCGGCACCCCGCGCATCGCCAACAGGCTGCTCCGGCGCGTGCGGGACTTCGCCATGGTCGAGGGCGACGGCACCGTGGACGAGCCCGCCGCCGAGGCCGCCCTGGAGCGGATGGACGTGGACGGCTCGGGCCTGGACCACATGGACCGCAAGATCCTGTCCGTGCTCATCGGGCACTACTCGGGCGGGCCCGTGGGCGTGAAGACCCTGGCCGTGGCCTGCTCCGAGGAGGTGCGGACCATCGAGGAAATCTACGAGCCGTACCTCATCCAGTGCGGCTTCTTGAAGCGCACGCCGCGCGGCCGCGTGGCCACAGCCAAGGCCTACGCCCATCTGAACCTCATCGGCGCCGGACCCGCCGAGCAAGGGAGCCTTTCGTGAGGATAGTCGACGCCGGATTCGAGATCATGGCCCTGCCGGACCCCGAGAGCGTGCTGGCGCACATCGAGGCCGCCGGGCGCACCTGCTACAAGTCCGAAGACAAGATGACCCCGGAGTCCGCGCGCAAGTTCGTGCGGATGATCCTGGCCAGCGGGCACGAGAGCGTCATCGAGCACGCCGGGGCCACGGTGCGCTTCGTCACCGACCGGGGCGTGACCCACGAGCTGGTGCGCCACCGCCTGGCGTCCTATTCCCAGGAGTCCACGCGCTACGCCAACTACGCCAAGGACAAGTTCGGCAGCGAGATCACGGTGATCCGTCCGCTGTTCTGGGCCCAGTCCGACCCGGCCTACGCGCAGTGGAAGCAGGCCATGCAGGACGCCGAGCGGGCGTACCTGGCGCTCATCGAGGGCGGGGCCAAGGCCCAGGAGGCGCGCAGCGTGCTGCCCAACAGCCTGAAGACCGAGATCGTGATGACCGCCAACCTGCGCGAGTGGCGGCACGTCTTCCGCCTGCGCTGCGCGGGCCCGGCGCACCCGCAGATCCGCGAGATCATGCTGCCGCTGCTGGACGAATTCTCGCGCCGCATCCCGGCGGTGTTCGACGACCTGCGCGAGCAGTTCGCGGCGGACATCGAGCGCTTCGCGGCCATGAGGGCCGAACGATGAACGACCTGCCCGGCGGCCCCGAGCGGGCCATGGAGGACGTGCCCGTCTCGCGGCCCTATCTGAGCGAGGACGGCGAGCTGGTGGTCCCGGCCGACTGCGCCGAGGAGTACCGCTGGTGGACCAAGGACGGCCGCAAGCTGACGGAGATCCTGACCGAGCTGAAGGTCTCGAAGACGGTCTGGCAGCGCTACACCCCCAAGCCGTACCCCGAGGAACTCCAGCGCGAGAACTACCCGCTGCTGGGCGGCTGATCCCGCCCCAGCGCTCTTGCGCCGCCGCGCCGCCGCGCCGCTGCGATCCGGCCCCGGCCCGGCTGCTTCCGTCTCTTCGCCTTCCCGCTTTTTCCCGGGCCGCCGACAGGCCGCCCCGGACCTCCCCGTCCGGTCCATCCGCCCCGTGCCTGCCGCCCGGCGCCGCCCGGCGCCCGGGCCGGTTTCCCGTCTTTCCCCGCCACAGGCCGCCCAGCGGACCCCAGCGGCCCTTTTCGCCCCTCATCGCCCAAAACGGGCGATTTACGAGCGGGAAAGTCGGCTATTGATGTGCTCCATGGGGTCGGATGCGCCGTCTTCCAGAAGAAGCCCCCGGCCCTCGGCCCTTTTCGGGCGTTGCCCGATTTTCCTGTGACAATATTGTCATAGAGCGTTGCTATTGCTCGTTTTGAAAAGATGTCCCCAGGTTCGGCGGGTCAAAAAACGACCGCCGGGGCGGGAGCCCTTGCCCTGTATGGCAGGAAACGTGTCCGTCTTGTTGTCAAGGGAAAAGAGAAAAATTGAGGAACAATTTCCCAGCAGATTTTTCAAAAAAAGAATGTACCCTCTAAAAAAATGAGTTTCGTTGAGAATGGCCTGTGGAAAACTTTTTTGCAGCAGTTTCTCTTGACCCCCCAGAAGCCCCGCCGGATGGACCTTCCCATGGGCATACGGTGTTTCAAGGGTTAGTTAGTATTTTCATGTTTTACGCATAGTTATCGTGTGCCATGGGCATGGGGAAAGCATTCCGTAACGCCCCTGTCACAGCGTGTTATCCCGCGTTGCGGGCAGGCGCGATTCATCCTAGAACACGCTTCATGATGAACGCGTGGCCCCAGACTCTCAGCATCCTTGAGAAATCAGTAAATCCAGGCCTGTACCAGGTCTGGATCAAGCCTTTGGACGCCGAGGTCGCCGACGGGCGGATGACCCTGTTCGCCCCCAACCCCTTCGTCGCCTCCTGGGTGCGGGACAAGCTGCTCTCGACCATCGCCGAGGCCGCCACGCAGGCCATGGGCTCGCGCCCGGCCATCTCCGTTGCCGTGCGGCCCAGGGCCCTGCAGTCCGCCCCCTGCCCCGAAGACGCGCCGCGCACACAGGCCGCGCCCCGCGCCTCCGGCCGGCAGGCGCAGCTCGGACTGCCCAACCTCGTCGCCCCGACCCTGAACACCGTCAACTGGCGCTTCGCCTTCGACGACTTCGTGGTCGGCCCCTGCAACGAACTGGCCTACGTCGCCGCCAAGTCCATGACCAACGGCGGCATGGCCTTCGATCAGCTGTTCCTGAACTCCGCGCC
>CAYUIN010000435.1:0-3011 GCA_964444695.1 uncultured Desulfocurvus sp. | reverse complement strand
TAGGGACGTTCAACCACACTGTACGATTGAAGCGGGGTAACGCATGACCGAAGAACGGAAAGACCCCAACCTGCCCGAAGAAGAGGGGCTGGAGCAGGCCGCCGATTCCGCAGCGCAGAAGGCCGTGCCCGAGCTTGAGCTCGAGGACGTCTCCTGGGAGATCGAGGGCGACGCGAAGGCGGCGGCCCCGGTGGCCGAGGAGCCGGAGTACGACGCCGGGCAACAGGCGCAGGCCGAAGAACCGGCTTACGACGAGGGGCAGCAGGAACAGTACGCCTTCGAGCAGCCCGGCTACGAATACGCCGAGCAGCAGGAAGACTATGAGCAGGAGCAGGCCTACGAGCCCGAGCCCGCCTACGAGCCCGAGCCCGAGCCGGTCTACGAGGTCGAGACGGACCCCGAGCCCGTGTACGAGGCCGAACCCGAGCCCGAGCCCGAGCCCGGGCCCGCCATCGTCGACGAGGAGTACGTCCCCGAAGAGGATGTGGACTACACCGCCGAATGGGGCTGGCGCGTGATGCGTTCCGGGTTCTCCCCGTTCGTGTTCAACCTCCAGGACCAGAAGTACCTGTTCTCCACCCGGGGCATCGAACCCATCGACGCGCTGGAAGGCATCGGCAGCTATTTCAAGTATCTCGTGGACTACGCGGAATCCACGGGCATGGGCATCCTGACGCTGAACACCGAGGCGCGCTACGCCGAGGTCCTGGCCCGCAAGCAGCTGGAGGAATCCGGCGAGCTGTCCAGCGACGGCATCCTGCACGTCTTCTCCAAGCGTAAGCTGGAGGGCGGGCAGATCAGCGTGTTCTACGAGATTTTCCCGCGCGACAAGCACGTCGGCCTGAGCGAAGCCTACAACACCTACTCCCAGGGGTTCGTGATCCTGGACACGGTGTCGATCCTGTACGGTCTGCTCAAGAAGGCCGGGCGCGGGGCCCATGTCCTGGCCCTGCACGTGCCGGGCGCGATCATCATGGTCGCCGGCAAGAACGGCGACGTGGCCCTGTCCCGGCGCTACACCCTGGTGGGTGACGACGCCGAGGCCCTGGTCGAGGGCATCTATGCCCTGGAGCAGGACATCGTGGCCCTGGAGAAGAACATCGGGCAGAAGATCAGCCACATCGACTGGATCGAAGGCCTGAGCTGGACTCTCAACCTGCCTCGCCCGGACGTCGAGATTCCCCTGGTCCCCTACCCGGTGCACCAGATGCTCTTAAACGGCGAGCAGGTCTACACCTCCCTGCCCGAAGCCATGCAGGCCGCGCCCATGTCGGCCATGCTCGGGCCCAAGGAGGAGCGCTTCCTGCGGCCGCTGGAGCTGGGCGAGAAGTTCGTCTGGGCGGCCATGCTGGCCGTGGCCCTGGTGGCCTTCGTCGGCTACTTCTACGTGGGCGGCGCCAGGGGCAACGTGTTGTCCCGGGTGCAGTCCCTGGAAAACGAGATCGCCATGCGCGAGCGGCAGATCCAGGCCCGGGCCGGAAGGCTAGCCTTCCAGGATGTGACCACCGCGGTGCAGACCGCCACCAACGTCAAGTCCGCGGCGCTGTCGCCGCCCTTCGGCGAGCTGTGGAACTACATCTCGGCCCTGCGGCCGGATTACGTCCGCCTGGACGGTCTGGAATTCGCCTACGCTGCCGAGGCCATCAACGTGCGCCTCGAAGGCCAGGTGGAGATGGACATCTCCGTCGCGCAGCATGGGTTCAACCGATTCGTCAAGACCCTTGAGACCGAAGGCTTCACCATAATGAGCCAGCAGATCGATCTGGGACTTGAGGGCAACTACTATTCCGTCAACGCCCAGTGGCCGTTGAAGAGCAAGGGGGACTAAATGCACCCGGGCAGGAGAAGCATTCTGGTCCGCTGGATCGCGTACATCGTGGTTGTCGCGGCGACGGCCTCGTGGTTGTACACGAACCAGCAGGTCGTGACGCCTCAAGCCTCGAACGTCCTGGAACGGCTGACGCCGAAACAGGTCGCTCTCCCGGCTGAGGACGTCACCACGACGATTCGCGAGGCCATCGACGCCGTGACCCAGAAGACCCCGAATTACGGGGTCGTGGAGAAGGCCGATGCCAAGCTGATCGTTCTCGATCCCGCGGTGCTCGAGGACAAGGCGCAGTACGCCTCGTTGTACGTGAGCGCGCTGTTCCTCGGGCCGCCCAATAAGTACGCCATCCTCAACGGGGCGGTGTACGAGGAAGGGGCCACCCTCCCCGACGGACGGGTCGTGAAGACCATCGACGGTGATGGCGTGACGGTTTCGCTCGAGGGGGGCACCGAGCGTGTGAACTGGATTCCTCCGTACCGCGTGGAATTGCACAAGCCCGCCGCAGTGGCAGGTGCGCGCAGGACGGACGGGGCTGAAACCCAGGCCGGGGCGACGACGACTCCGGACACGGAACAGACCCCGGCGGTCGATCTGAACAACCTGCCCCCGGATCTCTCTCCGGACCAGGCCCTGCAGATTTTGCAGCAGGTGGGACAGCAGCAATAGCCACGAGAGGATGACATGACCATATCCGCAAGCAAACACGGCGGTTCCCGCGGGGGAGCCTGGAAGGAAAAGGGGCGTCTCATGCGCAGGAGCATCGTATTTCTGGGGTTCATTGTGTTGGCGCTGGGTCTTGTGTCCTGCAAGAACGCGTCGAAGCAGCTGGAGAGCGACCTGAACTACGACACGCTCTACAAGCAGCTGCGCAAGGAGGACGAGCAGTTCATCAAGATGCGCTCCCAGGAGGCGCAGCTGCAAAAGGCTGCCTCCATCGACGAGAGCGTCATCGAACCCGTGCTGCCCGAGTTCAACCCGCTTGAGGAGACCACCATTTCCATCAGCGTGCAGCAGGAGACGATCCATAACATCCTGTACATCGTCGCACGCAACGCGGGCCTGAACCTGGTCATCGAGCCCGGCATCAGCCTGGAGAACACGGTGACCATCAGCTTCGAGGACGCCTCCAGCGCCCTGGTCGTGGAAAAGCTGCTCGCGGCCTACGACCTGGCCTGGGAAGTCA
>CAYUIN010000434.1:0-3012 GCA_964444695.1 uncultured Desulfocurvus sp. | reverse complement strand
CGGCGTCCCAGCGCTGCTGGCTGGCCACCTTGTCCACGTACTGCTCTTCCACGAACCCGTTGAAATACCTGAAGACCTCGACGGTCTTGACCCCGGTGCCGAGCTGGCCCGGGTTGCGGTTGATGGCGTACTGTTCTTCGAGGCGGACCGCCTGGCGCGAATAGCCGGGCGTGTTCACGTTGGCGATGTTGTTGCCCGCGACCTCGATGGCGGCCTGGGACGCGAACAGGGCGCCCTTGCCGATATCCAGAACAGTGGTGAAACCGGCCATCTACGATCTCCCGTGGAACAGGGCGGCCTCGGGGCGGTGCGCGGAGACGCGGCCCCGGTGGGAATAGGTATTGTTGCCCCTCGGCTGAATCTGCTTGTGCATGAAGTCGAGCATGCTCTTGCTCTGCTCGGCCAGGGCCAGGGCCAGCTGGGAATTCTTCTCGGCCTGCACGGCGCAGCGCTGCTCCATGGCGTCCACGCGGCCCATCAGGCCGCTCACGGCCTCGGCCTGCTCCGGCTCCAGGGTCGGCAGCAGGTCGCGCAGGGTCTTGGCCTGCGCGGCCATGGCCCGGACCTGCCCGCGCAGGGAGCCGCGCTCGGCCGCGATCTGCCGCAACAGCTCCTGGATGGAGAACTCGCAGGCCGAGACGGCCCGGGGGTCGTGCCCGCGCAGCAGGGAAAATTCTTCCTCAAGCAACGAGAACAGGACTTCGAGCCCCTTTTCCTGCCGCCCCATGTTGCCCAGTATTCTGTCCAGCATCGGCCCTACTCCACTTGGTTGGCGCCAGCCCCGGAAAGCCCGGCCTGCAAGCGCTGCATGACGTCAGCGGGATTTTCCGCCAGGTCCCCGTGCCTGATTTCGAAGTGCAGGTGGGGCTCCTCGGTCCTTCCCGACGCACCAAGTTCTGCAATTTTGCTGCCAGCCTGAACGCGGTCGCCCGCGCGGACCAGGTTCACGCTGTTGTGCCCATAGTAGCTGCGCCATCCGCCGGGATGTTCGACCACCACCAGGTTGCCGAAACGCCCCCGCTGGCCGGAAAAAATTACCTCGCCGTCCCAGCAGGACTGGACCGGGTCGCCCTCGGCCCCGGCGACGTCCACCCCGGCGTGCCAATCGCGCGCGCCGGTGACCTTGTCCGTGCGCCAGCCGAAGCCCGAGGAGACCTCGCCCTGCACCGGCCAGTGCAGCGGGCCGGGCTCGGCGGACTGGGCGGCCTCGTCGGCCCGGGTCTGGCGGGCGGCCTCGGCCTGGGCCTGGCCATCGGCCCGGCGGGCGTCCAGCTCGATGCGCGCCGCCAGCTCCTGCACGCGGCGCATGATCTCCGGCGGCGCCTGGACCTGGGCCGCGACGCCCGGCACGGCCCCGCGCAGGGAGTCGAAATCCGGCTCGATGCGCGTGTCCGCGCCCGGGTCCGCTCCCGGGTCGGCTACGGGGCGCGACGCGGGGGCCTCGCCCTGCGTCCCGGCGGCCATGCCGTGGGGCCGCATCCCGGCCTCTTCCAGGTCCTTGACGCGCCCGGACTCGGCCAGGGAGCGCACGTCGCGCCCGCCGTCCAGGGCCATGGGCTCGGGGTGCAGGGGGTTCAGCTCGGCGGGCTGCCCGGCGCGGGGCGCGGTGGCCCCGGCGGTGCGCGAGAGCTGTTCCTGGAGTTCGCGGTAGAGCATGTCGCCCAGGCCGATGCCCCCGGCGGAGGCCATCTTCTTGGACAGCTCCTCGTCGAACATCGAGAGGTAGGCGTCCTCCTCCTGGCTGTGCAGGTAGCCTTCCTTGGGCACGCTCTTGCGCATCTGCTGCCAGAGCTTCTGGATGAACATCGCCTCGAAGCCCTCGGTGGCCTCGCGCAGCTTCTTCTCCTGGGTCCCGCCGGGGGTCAGGTTGCGGCGCACCTGGTCCAGGCCCAGCTTGCGCTTGAGCTCCTCGGTGCGGGCCTGGTCCAGCCCGGCCTGGGGGTCGATCTTCGGGCCGAGCATGTTAGATGACCTCCAGCTCCGCGTGCAGCGCACCGGCGGCCTTGAGGGTCTTGAGGATCGAGATCAGGTCGCGCGGGGTGGCGCCGATGGTGTTCAGGCCGTCGATCAGCTCCTGCAGGGTCGCGCCTTCCATCATCACCAGGTGGCGATTCTCCTCCTGCACGCCGACGTCGGTCTGGGCCGAGGCCGTGGTCTGCCCGCCGCTGAGCGCCCCGGGCTGGGACACGGCGGTGGACTCGCGGATCACGATCTGCAGGTTGCCGTGGGCCACGGCCACGCGCGACAGGCGCACGTTGCGGCCCAGGACCACGGTACCGGTCTTCTCGTCCACCACCACCCGGGCCTTGCTGTCCGGGCTGATCTCCAGGTTCTCCAGGGAGGCCATGAGCGGCACGAGGTTGCCCCGGAACTCCTGGGGCACGGTCAGCTTGACGGTGGCGATGTCGTCGGCGCGGGCGAAATCCTGGCCCAGGGTGCGGTTGATCAGGTCCACCACGCTCATGGTGGTGGAGAAGTCCGCCGCGTTCATGTGCAGGGTCAGCTCGTTCTGGGAGTTGTACTTGAAGGGCACGGCCCGCTCCACCGAGGCGCCGTTGGGCACGGAGCCGACGGTGGTGATGTTCTTCTGGGCCGAGGCGGCCTGGCCCGCGGCGGAGATGCCGCCCAGGGCCAGCGGGCCCTGCGCCAGGGCGTAGACGTTGCCGTCCACGCCCTTCATGGGCGTCAGCAGCAGCACGCCGCCCAGCAGGCTCTGGGCGTCGCCCAGGGAGGAGACCGTGACGTCCAGCCGGGTGCCGGGCTTGGCGGACACGGGCATGCTGGCCGTGACCATCACGGCGGCCACGTTCTTCAGCTTGAGCTGGGCCTCGTCCACGGCCACGCCCATGCGCTGGAGCATGCTGACCATGGACTGGATGGTGAACTGCGAGCCGGACTTGTCGCCCGTGCCGGACAGGCCGACCACCAGGCCGTAGCCCACCAGCTGGTTGGAGCGCACGCCGCCGAAGGTGGCCACGTCCTTGAGGCGCACGGCCTGCGCCGGCGCGGGCC
>CAYUIN010000433.1:0-3062 GCA_964444695.1 uncultured Desulfocurvus sp. | reverse complement strand
GTGGTGGCGAAGCCCGAGCCCGCCTCGGGATGCATGGGGATGGCCTGGTCCTCGGGAAAGCACATGTACGACGCTTCCCACACCGGCTGCCAGATGTTCTCCATGGCGTCCAGGTTGTAGGTCACGATGTCGTCCGTCGCCAGGCCGTAGTTGCTGAAAAGCTTGAGGTCGGAGACCATGTGCGCCTTGTTCACCAATTCCAGGTAGTCCAGTGCGCCCGAGGAGGTGTAGTAGCCGCGCAACTCGAAATCGTCGAACACGCTCTTGCCCAGGATGGAGCCGACCCTCTGCTTGTAGAGTTCGGTCATCACCTCCTGGCCGATGGCGTTGCATACCGTACCCGTGGCCGTGGAGGCCGCCCAGCTGGCGGCGGGACCGCCTGCGGCCCCCGCGCCGAGGCCCACCGCCAGGGCCAGGCCGCCGCAGGTCAGCTGAACCCCCGCGCGCTGGACGAATTCCCGACGGCTGAACCCGGGGTCGCCGGACATGTAGAGGATGTTCAGCCCGGTGCCCAGTGGCCCGATTTTTTTGCTGATGGCCTCGTTTACCGACCATTCGAGCGTGGAAAAGATCACGTCGGAGACACAGGTGTCGGCCACGCCGAAGTCGTAGAGGCTCGATCCTTCCAGCTTGTTCATGGTGCCGGAGAACGGGATGGCGAGGATGTCCGGGTCCGTAACGAAGGTGATGGTCACGGAGTCGTCCTCGCCGGACTGCACGTGGGTGATGCCCTCGACGATGACCTCGTACGTGTAGCGCTTGGTTCCGTAACCCTTCCAGTAGTAGTCCGGCAGCGCCTCCCCGGGAAGCTGGATCAGGGTGTACGACGTGACGTCCACCACCTCGTAAATGCCGTATTCGTCCTGTCCGGAACGAAGGATGGTGTCGCTGCGGGAATTCGTGCCTCCATCGACATAGCCGTCGATGAACGTCAGCGAGACAGGGCCTTCGCGGTCCACCTGGAACTTGGTGGAGGCGCGGACCATATACTTGCCGGGCGTGACGCCGGAGGACAGCGTGTAGCTCCGGGTGCCCGCCGCGACGTCCACGTGGTCCTCGCCGTCCACCATGATCGTGGTACCGGTGTCCAGATTGATGAACTCCAGCGAGATGGTCTGCGAGGATCGGGTAAACAGGCCGCTCCAGTCGGGATACGGGACGACGCCCGCGTGGGGCAAATAGACCCGCAGCGGCACGTCGATGCCGGTGCGCAACCTGTAGACCAGGGGTGAGCGGGCGATGGCGAGAGTGTCGTAGGTCTGGTAGAAGGTATCTATCGTCATGCCGTCCTGGTCGACCATCTCCACGGTGATGCTGTTGCCCCACGCGGCGCAGGCGAGACACAGCGTCCAGAGACAAACGACAACGGCAGCGGATTTCCTCACAAGCATCCCAGCCCCCCGGCTTCAAAATACCGGACGGACGCCCCGCTCCAAACGGGAGCCGCCCGCCGAAAATTCAAGGCCACTATAGCCAAAACAATTGCGAATGCAACCATAGAAATATTCCCATCTCACGGCAATTCCTGGCGAATATCCGTGCGCAGCCTGCCGCGCCAGGGCGTTCCCTGGCGGTTTTTCCCCCGCGACATGCGCCCAGGGCGCCGCGCATGGGTTGTCCGATTCTGATTTTTGTGTAATCTGTATCCCGGCTCCGCAACACCCCGACACAGGACCGGCGACCATGGCGCACATCCTGATCATCGACGACGATCCGCTGATCCGCGAACTGCTCACGGCCACGGTCGAGGGCCTGGGCCACGAGGCCGAGTCCGTGGGCACCCTGGCCGGGGCCCGCAGCGCGGCGGGCGACGGGTCCTTCGACGTGGTCTACCTGGACGTGCGCCTGCCCGACGGCAGCGGGCTCTCCGCCCTGCCCTGGCTGCGGCGCGGCACGGACCCGCCCGAGGTGATCATCATCACCGGCGAGGGCGACCCCGACGGCGCCGAGCTGGCCACCAGAAACGGCGCCTGGGACTACATCGAAAAGCCCTGCTCCCTGGAGCGCATGACGCTGCCCCTGGCGCGGGCCCTGCAATTCCGCTCCAAGAAGAGCCGCCCGGAGCCCGTGTCCCTGCGCCGCGAGGCCATCGTCGGGCGCGGGCCGCAGTTGCGCGCCTGCCTGGACCAGGTGGCCCGCGCCGCCGCCAGCCGAGCCGACGTGCTGCTCACCGGCGAGACGGGCACCGGCAAGGAGCTCTTCGCCCGGGCGATCCACGACAATGCCCCCACGGCGGGCGGGCCGTTCGTGGTGGTGGACTGCGCGGCGCTGCCGGACAACCTGGTGGAAAGCCTGCTCTTCGGCCACGTGCGCGGGGCCTTCACCGGGGCGGAAAAGGCCCGCGAAGGCCTGGTGCGCCAGGCGGACGGGGGCACGCTGTTCCTGGACGAGGTGGGCGAGCTGCCCCGGGCCGTGCAGGGCAAGTTCCTGCGCGTGTTGCAGGAGCGCCGCTTCCGGCCCGTGGGCTCCGGACAGGAGGCGTCCAGCGCCTTCCGGCTTGTGGCCGCCACCAACCGCGACCTGGAGGCCATGGCCGAGCGCGGGGCGTTTCGCAGCGACCTGCTCTACCGCCTGAAGACCATGGTCCTGACCCTGCCGCCGCTCAGGCAGCGCATGGAGGACCTGGGCGACCTGGTGCTGCACCGCCTGGCCGAACTGGGGCGCAGCTACCGCCAGGCCACCAAGGGCGTGACCCCGGAATTCATGGACACCCTCTCCGGCCACGACTGGCCCGGCAACGTGCGCGAGCTGTTCAACGTCCTGGAGACGGCCGTGGTCGCCGCCCAGCACGAGCCGACCCTGTTTCCGTCCCACCTGCCCGTGGACCTGCGGGCCCGCAGCGTGCGCAGCGCCGTGTCCCAACGCCTGGAGACCCGCGCCCGGGCAGGCGCCGGACCGCAGGACCAGCCGCCCCCGGCGGACGCCGCGCTCCCGTCCTGGAACGAGTTCCGCAGCATGGGCGTGGACGCCCTGGAACAGCGCTACTTCGCGGACCTGATGCGCCTCACCGCCGGAGACAAGGCCCGGGCCTGCGCCCTGTCCGGCCTGCGCCCCGCCCGGCT
>CAYUIN010000432.1:0-3064 GCA_964444695.1 uncultured Desulfocurvus sp. | reverse complement strand
TGGACAGCATGTCCACCGCCGCCGGATCGAAGTCCGCCAGGGTGCTCACGGACACCGCCTGGCCCGGGCGGCAGGCCTTGTGCACCAGGCCCACGGGCGTGCCGGGCGCACGGTGCCCGGCGATGATCTCCAGGGCCCGGGGCAGCTGCCAGTCGCGGCGCTTGGATTTGGGGTTGTAGATGACGATGACGAAATCCGCCGCCGCCGCGTGCTCCAGGCGCTTTTCGATGCGTTCCCAGGGCGTCATCAGGTCCGAGAGGCTGATGACCGCGAAGTCGTGCGTCAGCGGGGCGCCGAGCAGCGCCGCGCCTGCGGCCAGGGCGGGGATGCCCGGCACCACCTGCACCAGCACCGCGTCCAGCAGCCCGCGCTCCTCGGCCATCTCATAGACCAGCCCGGCCATGCCGTAGACCCCGGCGTCCCCGCCGGAGACCACGGCCACCTCGCGGCCCTCGCGCGCCAGGTCCAGCGCCGCGCCCACGCGGTCCATCTCCTGGCGCATGCCCGTGACCACGACCCGCTTGCCTTCCAGCATCTCGGGCCGGATCAGGTCCATGTACGTCTTGTAGCCGACCACGGCGTGGGCGCGCACCAGCGCCTCCCAGGCCATGGGCGAAAGATGCGTCTCGTCCCCGGGGCCGAGGCCGACCACCGTCACCCGGCCAGGGCGACGGCCACCGTGACCCGCTCGAACTTCCGCTTCTGCACCAGGAGCCGGTCCGCTCCCGCGAGTTTCATCGCCGCTGCCTCGCATACGCTGGGCACTCCTATCTCACGCTCCACGCGCGCCGAGGGGTTCGGCACGGGGAGCTCCTTCAGGTCTTGGTTCTCAAAGAAAAGAAGCGCCTTGCCCAGCAGGCCCGCGGCCTCCATCAGCCCGGCCTCGTCGCGCTTGACCGCCGCGCTGGCCAGGCCGAGCACCGCCAGCGGCGCGAGCCCCGCCTCATCCAGCGTCGTGCGCACCGCGTCCAGCACCTCGTCCGGAGTCACGCCCCGGCGGCAGCCGACGCCCACAGCCAGACACGGCGGATGCAGCACCAGCTCCTGGTCCCCGGGCTCCACGGCCCGCTCGGTCACGCGGACCCCGGGCATCCCCGGGCGCCAGGCCGTCTCCACGGGCAGGTCCAGGAAATGCCCGGCCCAGGGCGCCTCGGCCCCGGGCGCGGCGCGCAGGCCGAGCCGGTCCTGCGGGTCCCAGACCTGGACCGGATCGCCCGCCAGAAGCGCCACGTTCACCGCCTTGACCCCGCCCAGATTGGCGATGGCCAGCCCGCGTTCCACGGCCAGCACGTCCAGCGACGGCAGCTCCTCCGTGTCCGTGGCCGTGGTCACCACCGCCGTGCCCGCCGTGATGGCCGCCACGGCCCGGGCCAGGTCGTTGGCCCCGCCGATGTGCCCGGAGACCAGGCTCACCGCGAAGCGGCCCCGCTGGTCCACCGCCACCACCGCCGGGTCCTCGCCCTTGCCGCGCAGGTGCGGCGCCACCGCGCGCACGGCGATGCCCGCCGCCGCCACGAACAGATGCCGCCGGTAGCGCCCGAAGGTCGTGGCCACGAAGGGCAGCAGCGAGTCGAAGACCAGCGCCCCCGGGAAATCCGCCTCCAGCCGCCGCGTGACGCACAGCGCCCCGCCCAGCTCCCCGGCCAGCACCCGGCCCAGGCGCGCGCCCTGCGGCGTCAGCGCATAGACCGCCGTGGCGGGCGGCTCGGGCGCGGGCCCCGGGGCCCCTGGTCCGTGCGGCTCGAACACCGGCGCCTCCTACAGCTCCGCCGCCCGCGCCGCGCTCAGGAAGCGGTCGTAGTCCGCCTCCTCGTGGGCAAACGACGTGAACGCGCATTCGAAGGCCGAGGGCGCCATATTCACGCCGCCCTCGCGCATGGCCTTGTAGAACCGCGCGTAGCGCTCCGTGTCCCCGGCCGCGGCCTGGGCGAAGTTCGTCACCGGGCCCTCGCTGAAGAACAGCGTGAAGATGGACGCCACGTGGTTGATCACGTGCGGAACGCCCTTGTCGCGCATGATGCCCGACAGCTCCCCGGCCAGCTTCGCGGTGCGCGCCTCCAACGCCGCGTAGTCCGAGGCCGCGAGCAGCTCGATGGTCTTCAGGCCCGCCGCCATGGCCACCGGGTTCCCGGACAGGGTGCCCGCCTGGTACACGTCGCCGCACGGGGCGATGCGCTGCATGATCTCGCGCCGACCGCCGTACGCGCCCACCGGATAGCCGCCGCCGATGATCTTGCCCAGGGTCGTCAGGTCCGGCGTGATGCCGAATCGCTCCTGCGCCCCGCCCAGGGAGACCCTGAATCCCGTGATCACCTCGTCGAAGATCAGCAGCGCCCCGTGCGCCGTGCAGATCTCGCGCAGGCCCTGCAAAAAGCCCTCGCCCGGCAGCACCAGGCCCATGTTCCCGGCCACCGGCTCCACGATCACCGCCGCGATGTCCTCGCCGTAGGCCGTGAACAGCGCGCCCACCGCCTCCAGGTCGTTGTACGGGGCCAGCAGCGTGTGGGCCACCGTTTCCGCCGGGACGCCCGGCGTGCCGGGGATGGACAGCGTGGCCACGCCGGAACCCGCCGCCGCCAGGAAACTGTCCGCATGACCATGGTAGCAGCCGGAAAATTTCACCACCAGCCTGCGGCCCGTGTACCCGCGCGCCAGCCTGAGCGCGCTCATGGTCGCCTCCGTGCCGGAGTTGACCATGCGCACCATCTCCACCCCCGGCACGGCGCCGATGACCGCCTCGGCCATGGCCACCTCCAGCGCGCAGGGCGCGCCGAAACTGGCGCCCTTGGCCGCCGTTTCGGCAGCCACCCGCGTGATGTCCGGCTGCGCATAGCCCAGGATCATCGGACCCCAGCTCATCACCATGTCCACCAGCTCGGCGCCGTCCGCCGTGGTCAAGCGGGCGCCCTTGGCGCTGTCGATGAAAATCGGGTCCACCCCCACGCTGCGGCACGCCCGCACCGGGCTGTTCACGCCGCCGGGAATGAGCTTCTGGGCCTTGTCGAATAACTGCTTGGAATTCATTGGTGCTCCTTGGGTGTTGCCGGGAGAGGGGGAGGGGAAC
>CAYUIN010000431.1:0-3072 GCA_964444695.1 uncultured Desulfocurvus sp. | reverse complement strand
CGGGAGGCATCGGGCCGACCGTCGCCGCATGCACAGGGAATCCCGGACCCGCCGTATGCGGCTTCTTTGGGGACGCGCCGTGCGCGCCCCTGGCCGGTCGGTACAGGACGTACCGGCCGGCCGCTTTTTTTCGCTCCCCCGCCCGCCGATAAAACGGCGGGGCCGGAGCGCGCCCCCCGCGCCCCGGCCCCGATTCCCGCCCGCTCCCCGGGCAGCCTAGCCCAGGACCTGGTCGCTGAACTTGCCCACCCCGTACTCGCTGCGCCGGAAGAACCGCTCCGGGCTCGGGCCGATGATCTGCATCTCGGGGAACTTCTTCTGCATGTCCAGGGCGATGCGCATCTCCTTGGTGCAGCCGGTGGAGAACGTGGAGTCCTTGCCCGCCCACGACGGCGGGACCTTGGAGCCCATCAGCTCGAAGCTGCGCTCGATGTCCTGCGTGGTCTGGAACCGCCAGACCTGGATCAACCCGCTGCGCTGCACCGCCTCCCACATGAACATCAGGTCGTCGGCGTCCATGCCCTCCTCGAAATGCTCGGCGGGGTTGATGATGTGCGCCTGCTCGATCTTGCGCCGCAGGTCGCGCACGATGGTGTCCACGACCTTGATGGCCGTGCCCGTCTGCCCCGGGATGGAGCCGATGATGGCGCTGTAGAACATCACCGTGTTGCCCGCCGCCTTGGCCTCGCGCATCCCGGCGATGATCTCGTCCGCCTTGTCCAGCAGCTCGCGCTCGCTGAACTTGACCACGAACTCCGCCTTGGGCTTGAAGTGCATCTCGAAGGCCCCGGCGCCGTTGCGGTGGAAGCAGACGATGTCGCGCGTGAACTCCTGGGCCGTGCGGATCAGGCGGCGGTGCTGCGGCTCGCCCTTGGCCAGGATCAGGTCCGCCTCCTTCCAGGCCCGGGCGAAGGTCACGCTGGTGCGGTACAGGTTCAGCTCCTCGCGCGAGCCGTCGGAGATCACCAGGAACGGATGCTCGCGCATGGCCTGCAACAGGCGGTTCTTGCCGGTCTTGTTGTCCTCCAGGAAATGCGCCCCCTCCATGGCCTTGTGCAGCACCGGGTCGCGGAAGCGGTCCCAGAAGGTGGGCGCGGCGAAGTGGAAGCCCTCCTTGAGCGCCAGGATCACCTTGTGCCCCAGGCGCAACAGGCAGCCGATGATCGCCAGGTCGAACATCAGCCCGCCCGCCGTGTCCGGGATGTACAGGATCTTGGCCCGCCTGCCCCGGATGGCGTCGAAGGTCCGCGTCAGGATGCGCGTGGCCGTCTCGTCCGCCAGGTCCTTGTCGCGTATGCCGTCCGTGGCGGCCTGATAATAGGCCTCGGTCCACAGCCCGGACATCGTGGACAGGATCACCAGCCGCGTCAGCTCCAGCATCTCCAGCTCGAAACGGTAGTCCGACAGGCGGCGGCAGGCCAGGGCCTGGTCCGGGCAGACGTTGAGCAGCCGGTCCAGCTCCGGCGAGGCCAGGGCCTCCTGGGCCTGCTCGTTGTAGCGGGTCTTGATGCCCCGGTACGGGTCCAGATCCCCGCACTGCGAGAGCATGATGGTGATGAACCGCTTCATCAGCCGCGAGGGGATCATGATCGGCGCGGCCAGCACCAGGCGGAACTTGTGCGCGCACAAAAACAGCACCCGCTTGCGCAACGCCCTGTCCGGCACGAACCGGCGCACCAGCTCCGTCAGGGCCTTCCACTTGAGGTCGTATTCGCGGCGCAGCTCCGGGTCCAGCCGCTTGTTCAGCAGGTGCGGCAGGCGGCGGTCCGAAAACGGCACGTACACCGACTCCTCGTCATGCAGGGCCGCCATGAAGCGGATCTGCTCCGGCGAGGCGTTCTTGTCGGGGTCTATGGCGTGGTCGAGATTGTTCTCCGTCATGAAATGCAAGAGCCAGGCGTCCAGGCGCGGCGAGCGCCCGTAGCGCAGGTTGGCCACGGAGGTGAAGCCGGATTCCGAAGGCATCGGCGCTCCAGAGGGTTGGCGGTTGACGATCGGCGTTGCGCGCCACAGTACGTGGAAAACAAAAAGACTTGAACCCTTTTCGTGATGCCCGCCCCGGCGTTGTTGAGGCCCGGGGCGCCTTTGTGGTATAAGGCGCCGGGCCGCGTATTTCACCCGGCCCGCCACCTGTCCTGGAGCACGAATGCCGTCAGCGCGCGCCTGTCGTCCCGCCTGGCCCGGGGTCGTCCCGGGCATTGTGCTGCTCGCCCTCGCGCTGGCCCTCGCGGGCTGCGCCAAACGCGAGCTGCCCGGCTACGGACCAGGGCAGGCCCCGGCCGCACCCGCCGCCGCCCCCGCGCCGCTGGACCCCGCCACCCTGCCCCAAGGCTGGGGCTACGTGGACGTGATCTGCCGCGAAGGCGTCAACCAGGGCCGGGGCGTGCCCGACACCCTCTTCGGCTGCCTGCTCCACGCCCGCGAGAGCGGCATCGGCACCGTGATCCTGCCCCGGGGCGTGTACCTCGGGCACGCCGCACAGTTCATCGTCGCCGCCCTCAAATACTACCACGTGGAAAGCAACTTCCAGGAACTCTACGGCTGCCGGGTCGTGCTCCTGTTCCGACCGGCCAGCCAGGAGGAACTGCGCGGCCGCGACCTGGACGGCGCCGAGCGCCTGGGCCTGGGCGTGGCCGGAGAGGTCGTGCTCACCGTGGGCGCGGGCGCGCCCCTGGTGCCCATCATCGCACCCCTGGCCTTCGCCTTCGAAAGCGTGCGCGAAGACCTGCGCTACCAGGAGTACCGCAAGGACGCCGTGCGCCAGGGACTGCCCGAACCCACCCGCCGCGGCGACGAGATCGTGGCCCAAGAATACGCCCGGCGCTACGAAGGCTACTGGAACGCCGTCACCGGCAGCCCTGCCCCAGAAACCGAACAGACCACCGCCCTCTACGTGGTCGAACGCTGCTTCCTCCAACCCACAGGCCGCCCCACCCTCTGGATCGCCTCCTGGCGTCACTGACGCGGCGGGCCGGGCGGGCACGCGGGGGGAGAAAGGCGAATGCCTCCGGCGGCCAGGGCTCTGCCCCGGACCCCGCTCAAGGGGATAATCCCCTTAAGAATCCCTAATTT
>CAYUIN010000430.1:0-3082 GCA_964444695.1 uncultured Desulfocurvus sp. | reverse complement strand
CCCGACGTGCGCGCCAACTTCGAGCGCTCCTTCCCGCAGGAGACCATCGACCACTTCCGGTGGTACCCGCCGGTGCCCGCCAAGCTGGAAAGCATGGAAGGCAAGACCCTGGACAGGATCAAGGCCGCGCAGTAACACCACGGGCCGGGGGGCGCAGGGCGCTCCCCGGCCTTTTTCCCACAACCGGCAACCGGGACCGGACCATGGACAACGACCTTTCCGTCATCAGCCTCACCAAGCGCTTCGCCGCCTTCACCGCCGTGGACGACGTGACCTTCGACGTCCCGCGCGGCTCCTTCTTCTCCATCCTCGGCCCCTCGGGCTGCGGCAAGACGACCATCCTGCGCATGGTGGCCGGGTTCGAGGAGCCCACCTCCGGGACCATCGCCATCCGCGGCAAGGACATGGCCCGCGTGGCGCCCAACCGCCGCCCCGTGAACCTCGTCTTCCAACACCTGGCCCTGTTCCCGATGATGAACGTGGCCCGCAACATCGCCTTCGGCCTGGAACGCCGGGGCATGCCGCGCGCCGAGATCGCGGCGCGAGTGGAACGCACCCTGGAGCGCGTGGGCCTGCCCGGATACGGGGAAAAAGAGGTCAAACAGCTCTCCGGCGGCCAGAAGCAGCGCGTGGCCATCGCCCGCTGCCTGGTGCTGGAACCGTCCGTGCTGCTGCTGGACGAACCCCTGGGCGCCCTGGACCTCAAGCTGCGCGAACAGATGAAGGTCGAGCTCAAGAAGCTCCAGGCCAAGGTCGGCACCACCTTCATCTACATCACCCACGACCAGTCCGAGGCCCTGGTGATGTCCGACGCCATCGCCGTGATGAACAAGGGCCGCTTCGAACAGGTGGGCACGCCCCAGGAACTCTACGGCAACCCGGCCACGCCCTTCGTGGCGGGGTTCGTGGGCGAAAGCAACATCTGGACCGGCGAGGTCCTGGAAAGCGCGGGCGAGTCGCTCACCGTGCGCACCGACGAGGGCTTCACCTTCGCCGCGCGCAGCCACGTGCCCTACGCCCCCGGCACCCGGGTGGACCTCTTCCTGCGGCCCGAGGCCATGCGCATCGAGCCCGCCGACACCGCCGGACTGAACACCTTCCGGGCCACGGTCAAGGCCCTGCTCTTCGACGGCGCCAACTCGCGCCTGCTCACCGTGACCCCCGCCGAACACGAACTGCTCGTGACCCTGCCGCAGAACCGCCGCTTCGACCACATCCGCCCCGGCCACGAGATCGCCCTGGGCTGGCACCCCGAGTCCGGGCTGTGCTTCGCCGCCACCGGCCAGCGCCCCGGAGGCGACGATGCGTAACGCCGCGCGCCTCGGGTTCTGGCTGTTCCTGGCCCCGGTGCTGCTCTGGCTCGGGCTGCTCATCGTCCTGCCGCACCTGGACCTGCTGGTCATGAGCCTGCGCGGCGAGAACGACCTCGGCGACAAGGTCTGGACCTTCGCCAACTACATGAATTTCTTCAATGAACCCATCTACTGGCTGACCTTCGTGCGCACCGCCGCGTACTCCATGGTCACCACCGCGCTGACCTTCGTGCTGGCCATGCCCGTGGCCTTCTACATCGCCAAGGTCGCCCGCGTGCGCCTGCACGGGTTCCTGCTCACCCTGCTGCTGCTGCCCTTCTGGGTCAGCGAGCTGGTGCGGGTCTACGGCTGGATGATCCTGCTGCGCGAGTCCGGCGTCATCAACTTCGCCCTGACCCGCATGGGCATCCTGGATGCGCCCATCGAAATGCTCTACAACGACGCCACCATGATCCTCGGCCTGGTGTACACCTCCATGCTGTTCATGGTCGTGCCCCTGGTCAGCGCCGTGGAGAGCCTGGACGACAGCCTCATCGAGGCCGCCCACGACCTGGGCGCCTCGCGCCTGGTCATCTGGTGGCGCATCGTCCTGCCGCACTGCAAGCCCGGCATCACCTCGGGCTCCATCGTGGTCTTCATGCTCTGCCTGGGCAACTACCTGACCCCGAACCTCATGGGCGGCAAGAACTCCCTGTGGTTCACCGAGCAGATCTACAACCAGTTCATCGCCAGCTTCAACTGGAACCAGGGCGCCGCCTTCGGCTTCCTTTTGCTGCTTCTGTCCTCGCTCATCATCTGGGTCGGGCTCAAGGTCTCCGGCCAGAAGCTCGGGGAGGTGGCCTCATGATCCGCAGCCTGCCCAACTCCCGGGCCTACTCCTGGTCCTACGCGGCCTTCATCTGCGCCTACTTCCTGTTCCTGTTCGCGCCCCTGGCCGTGACCTGCGTCCTGGCCTTCAACAACTCCGACTTCCCGTCCCTGCCCTGGTACGGCTTCTCCCTGGACTGGTTCCTGTCCCCGGGCCCGGACCGCGTGGGCATCTTCCACGACGCCCAAAACCTGCGCTCCATCTGGACCAGCTTCGAGACCGCCTTCTTCGTCAGCATCCTGACCGTCACCGTGGGCACCTGCGCCGCCTTCCTGTTCGAGCAGGAGACCTTCCGCTTCAAGGGCCCGCTGTACTTCCTGATGCTCGCCCCGCTGGTCATCCCCGGCGTGATCCTGGGCATCTCCCAACTGCTGGCCGCCAACACCGCCGGGACCTTCGTCGAAGACACCTTCGGCATCGACGTGCCCTTCCTGCGGCCCAGCTTCTGGCTCGTGGTCCTGGGCCAGTTCTCGTTCATCACCACCTTCGTGGCCCTGGTGGTCGCCGCGCGCCTGCGCAAGTTCGACCGCACCCTGGAGGAGGCCGCCCTGAACCTCGGCGCCAACCGCTGGCAGGTCATCCGGCACATCACCCTGCCCTTCCTGCGGCCCACCATCATCGGCTCGGGCACCGTGGCCTTCCTGATGAGCTTCGAGAACTTCAACACCACCCTGTTCCTCGTGGGCAGCGAACCGACCCTGCCCATCAACCTCTACCTCCAGGTCCGCGACGGCAGCACCCCGGTCATCAACGCCATCTCCCTTTTGCTGATCCTCGGCAGCTCCGTGCTGGCCCTGCTGAACCTCTGGCTGTCGCGCAGTCACGACTAGGGCCGGTGGGGCCTGTCATGGGCGCGGGGGACCGGCGGGCCGGGTGCCTGTTGGCTCGGGCGTCGGCCTCC
>CAYUIN010000429.1:0-3089 GCA_964444695.1 uncultured Desulfocurvus sp. | reverse complement strand
CAGGGTGGTGACGGCGACGAGTTGTTCGGTGACGCTGCGGCGGTAGTCGGGGTGTGCGTTGAGGCCGGTGCCGATGGCGGTGCCGCCCATGTTGATTTCGTGGACCAGGGAGCGGGCTTCGGCCAGGCGCTCAACGTCCTCGCCCACGGTGACGGCCCAGGCCGCGAATTCCTGGCCCAGGGTCATGGGCACGGCGTCCTGGAGCTGGGTGCGGCCGATCTTGATGACGTCCGCGAACTCGCGGCCCTTGGCATCCAGGGCCCGGCGCAGGGTCTCCAGGGCGGCCATCAGATCCTGGATCTTGCTGGTCAGGGTGATGCGGATCGCCGTGGGATACACGTCGTTGGTGGACTGGGACATGTTCACGTGGCTGTTGGGCGAGACCACGTCGTAGCGGCCCTTCTCGTAGCCCATGATCTCCAGGGCGCGGTTGGCGATGACCTCGTTGGCGTTCATGTTCGCCGAGGTGCCCGCCCCGCCCTGGATCACGTCCACCACGAACTCGCCCCGCAGGCGCTCGGCCAGGACGTCGTCGCAGGCCTGCTGGATGGCCAGGGCCATCTGCGGGTCGAGCAGGCCCAGGGAGGCGTTGGCCGCCGCCGCCGCGCGCTTGATGCACGCCAGGGACTGCACGAAACGCGGGTAGTGCGAAATGGGGATCAGGGTGATGCGGTAGTTTTCCAGGGCGCGCAGGGTCTGGATGCCGTAATAGGCGTCCGCCGGGACCTGCATCGTGCCCAGGCTGTCCTTCTCGGTGCGGAACTCGGCCATGGTGCTCCTCCGTGGTGCTGCCCCCGCCCGTCGCGGACGGGGCCGTCCAGCTCCTGTCCTACCCGCTCCCGGGGTCCGGGGCAACAACCCCGGCGGCCTTGCCAAGGCCACGGCCATGACGTAGCGTGCGGCACGGCGCGCCCGGCCCGAGCCGCCATTTCCCCGCACCCGAACCAGGACCAGAACGCATGGACCTCGCCACCCTGTTCCAGGCCCGCGACTACCTGAAGGTCAAACGCCACACCCCCGGCAGCATCAAGCTCGGCGTCAGCCCGCGCGCCCTGTCCGACCCGAGGCTCAAGGCCCTGGCCACGGACGCCCCCGGCGAACTGCCGCGCGGGGTCCTGGGCGTGGACGTCAGCGTGCTGACCATGTCGCTCACCGTGCGCTACGACGCGGCGCTCATCCCGCCCGCAATGCTGGACGAACTGTTCGCCACCGCCGACCCCGCGCGCGGCAAGGCCATCCTCGCCGACCTGGAACAACGCCTGGGACTGGCGTAGGGAGCCCGCAATGCTGCGCGTGGACGTGCCCGGACTCGGCGAACTGGCCCTCTCGCACCTGGTGCTGGACCTCAACGGCACCCTGGCCGTGGACGGCGCCCTGCTGCCCGGCGTGGCCGAGCGCCTGCGCGCCCTGGCCCCGGACCTGGAAATCCACCTGCTCACGGCGGACACGCGCGGCCTGGCCGCCGCCCTGGCCCGCGAACTGCCCGTGCGCCTGCACGTCATCGGCCCCACGGCCCAGGACCAGGCCAAGCGCGACTACGTCCGCACCCTGGGCCCCGCCGCCTGCGCCGCCCTGGGCAACGGCGCCAACGACTGCCTGATGCTCGCCGAAGCCGCCCTGGGCGTGGCCCTGATCCAGGCCGAAGGCGCCGCCGCCGCCGCGCTTCAGGCCGCCGACGTCGTCTGCCCGACCATCGCCGACGCCCTGGACCTGCTGCTCAGGCCCCAACGCCTGATCGCCACCCTGCGCCGCTAGCCGCCCGCCCCGGCCCGCCTCCCGTCCGCACCGCCCGGACCTTTGCCCGCGCCGCGAATTGCGCTATCCTGCGGCCATGCGCCGACTGCCCCTGCTCCTGCTGTGCCTCGCGCTCACCGCGTGCAGCACCTCCGACACCCTGCGCGCCGCCCGCATCATCGCCACCGGCGACGTGGCCGGAGCCCAGGTCATGGCCGCCGAAAAGGCCGCCCGCTACGCCCTGAACCCCGAAGCCCTGGCCTGGGACCTGGCCGCCTTCAAGCGCCGCCTGGACTCCTTCCGCAAGGCCGTGGACTCCGTGTGGGGCAAGGACGACCGCGAAGAACCCACCCCGCGGCGCTACGTCAAATACAGCGGCGACTACAAAAGCCGCGCCATGGTCGACTTCGACGCGGGCCGCGTCACCGTGGAGACCGTGGACGACAAGGCACCCGCCCGGAGCCTCACCGGCGCCGTGGTCGCCACCGTCCTCGCCCCGGCGGACCCGCGCGCCGTGGACCTCTACTCCGCCTCGGACATCACCCTCGGCGACGAGCCCTTCCTGCTCGGCGAGGTCAAGGACTTCGAGGGACAGGACATCCGCTGGGAATGGCGCGCCCGCCGCTTCGCCGAAACCCTCGTCGCCCGAGGCACCAGCACCCGCACCACCCAGACCCCCGACGGCCCCGCCACCGTCCACGCCGTGAGCTTCGAGCTGGTGCGCGACCACCTGCACGTGCGCGCCGCAAAATACGCCGCCACCGTGCGTGAACGCGCCGCCCGCTTCGAGGTCAGCGAAAACCTCATCTACGCCGTCATGAAGACCGAATCCGACTTCAACCCCTTCGCCGTCAGCGCCGCCCCCGCCTTCGGGCTGATGCAGATCGTCCCCTCCAGCGCCGGAGCCGAAGTCACCAAGTTCCTGACCGGAAAATCCGGCAAACCCAGCAAGGAATTCCTCTTCGAACCCGAAAACAACGTGCTCTACGGCACCGCCTACCTGCACCTGCTCGAAACCCGACACCTGAAGGCCGTCAGCGACCCCACATCCCGCGAATACTGCGCCATCGCCGCCTACAACGGCGGCCCCGGCGCCGTCCTGCGCAGCTTCGACCCCGACCGCACCCGCGCCGTGGCCCGCATCAACTCCCTGCCCCCAGGCGAAATCTACACCCACCTGCACACCAAAATGCCCGCCGCCGAAACCCGCCGCTACCTCGAAAAAGTCGTCAACGCCAAACGCGACTTCATCGGCGTCGGCCACCAGGGCTAGACGAACGCACGGCGGCCCCGGCGGGGAGAAAGGCAAATGCCTCCGGCGGCTGGGGCGCTGCCCCAGACCCCGCTCAAGGGAA
>CAYUIN010000428.1:0-3118 GCA_964444695.1 uncultured Desulfocurvus sp. | reverse complement strand
CGCCGAGCGGCAGCCCGCCGTCCCGACGCACGGCGGCCCTCCGGCGGCGGACTGGGCCGAGGCCGAGCGGGAACTGATCCTGGACGCCATGCGCCGCGCGGGCGGCAGGCGGGGCAAGGCGGCGGCGGAGCTGGGCTGGTCGCGCAGCACGCTGTGGCGCAAGATGCGGGCCCATGGCCTGGACCACGGCAAGGGAGGCGAGGCATGAAGGCGCTGGTGACGTTGGACCTGGACCATGTGGCCCCGCGTTTCGATCTGGCCGCCGAGGTCTGGGTCGGGCACGTGGAGGACGGGGGCCGCACGCGGGGCGGCAAGACGCTGGTGCTCTCGGCGGCCTCGGCGGACGAGCTGTGCCGCCTGGTGCTCACGGAGAAGGTGGAGCGCGTGGTCTGCGGCGCGGTGGAGGACAAGTATTTCGAGTACCTGCAATGGAAGGGCGTGACCGTGGTGGACTCGGTCGTCGGCCCGCTGACCGAGGTCATCGCGGCCCTGGGCCGTGGCGACCTGGCCCCGGGCGCGGTGTTCGAGCCCGTGGACCGCGCGCCTTGAGCGGGCGAGGCGGCGCGAGGCGCTGCCGGGCGGTGCGGGCGGCACCCGGGCGCCCGTGCCGCGCGCCGGGCGACCGAGTGGCCGCGCAACCGCCTTCCCCGCTCACCCAAATCTCCCAAGACCGACCCCGCTCCCGCCCCGCACGTCCCACCTTCGCGCCCGGCCTCGCCTCGCCCGTTCCGTTTTCGCTCCCCGCCTCGCGCACCGTTCCTCCACGCCTCCCCGCCCTGCTCCCGCCGTCCGTCTCCCCGCCCGCCCAGCTCCCCCCATCTTCCACCGCCCCGTCTTCGATCCCGAAAAAGCCAGCGCCCCCAGGGGCAACCATAATTTTCACAATCGCCGCGCCGCTCGCTCCACATTCCAAAAAATATCTCGGTATTTCAGAGTCTTTCCCTGTGGCATGCGACAGCATGAGTCATTTTGTTTCATTTTGTATTTTTCATTTTGTTTCATTTAGGCGCACGCTGCGACACGACCCGTGAATCATTTCCGCAACCAGCTGAAATCACACGCACCAAACACCTGGCACGGTTCGTGCTCAAGGGGGACTGACTTTGTGATTCTTTTCCCGTGAATGGGTCGCGGGAGGGAAGCACGAACCGAACAGGCAACACACGACCAGGACGGGCGGGAGGATGAAGGCGGTGAAGCGGCGCATTCTGTTCATCGCGGGCGAAGACGCCTTCAGGGACAAGGTCGCGGGCCGGTTGGCCCAGGCCGGGTTCGCCGTGACCGTGGAATCCGAGTCCGACGAGGCCGTCCGGACCCTGGCCGACAAGGGCGCCGCGCTGGTGCTCCTGGCGGCCTCGGCCCAGGCGGACAAGGCCATCGCCCTGATCCAGCGCCTGCGCGCCACGGCGCCCCAGGCCCCGATCATCCTGCTCGAAGCCGGGGGCGACGTGGACTTCGTGTTGCGCGCCCGGCGCCACGGCGTGTACGACGACGTGTTGATCCCCTTCGAATTCTCCGAACTGCTGGCCAAGATCGAGGCGGCCCTGCCCCGCGCGGCACGGCCCTGACGACACCACAGCGAACCGCTCCCGCGCCGCCGCGACGACGGCCGGGACACCCGGGAGGACGGCGGAAATGGACATGAAGATCAAGGACCTGATGACGCCCGTCGAGGAGTACGTCCGCATCGGACGCGGCGCCACGCTTGCCGAATGCTTCAGGGCCCTGGGAGAGGCCGAAGCCGCCAGCGGACAGGGCGGCCCCCGTGCCCACCACGACGCCCTCGTCGTCGACGACGACGGCGCCGTCGTAGGCACGGTGACGATGCTCGACATCTTCCTGGCCCTGGAGCCTGCCTACAAGGACATCACCGCCGCGCCCTCGGACAAGGCGGTGCTGACCCCCGAGTATCTGACCAGGATCTACAAGGACTTCGACCTCTGGGCCAACCCGCTGCCGAGCCTGTGCCGCCGCACCGCCGGGCTCATCGTGGGCGAGATCATGCACGACCCGGCCGACGCCGAATTCGTGCACGAGACCGACCCCCTGGACCTGGCCCTGCACCGGTATGTGATGGGCGTGCACCAGCCGTTGCTGGTTCGCGACGCGGACGGCGACGTCCGGGGCGTCCTGCGACTGACGGACGTCTACGCCACCATCAAGGACCTCGCCCTGGCCTGCCCCGTGTAGCCCGGGACGCATAACTTTCCTGCCAACGCACAGCGTGAGGTGATCCCAGCCATGACTGCATCCGCAATCAAGACCACCGCGTCCTTCGACTGGAAGCGGCTCGTGTTCCTGATGACGGGGGTGATTCTGTTCGCCGTCGTCTACTACAGCCCCGCCTGGCCCGACGCCATAGACCCCCAGGGCCAGCACTTCATCCTTTCGCGCGAGGGCAAGGGCGCCCTGGCCGTGTTCCTGCTCGCGGGCACCTGGTGGGTCTTCGAGGTCGTGCCCATCGGCATCACCTCCCTGGCCATCGGCATCCTCCAGGCCATGTTCCTCATCCGCCCCGCCAAGGAGGCCTTCAAGGACTTCATGGACCCGTCGGTCATGTTCATCTTCGCCTCGCTGGTCATCGGCGCCGTGTTCACCAAGACCGGCCTGACCAAGCGCCTGGCGTACAAGATGCTGGACATCGTCGGCGAACGGACCTCCATGATCTACCTGGGCTCCTTCGTGGTCTGCACAGTGCTGACGCACATCATGGCCCACACCGCCGTGGCCGCCACCCTGTATCCGCTGCTGGTGGCCATCTACGGCCTGTATTCAGACGATCCGCACAAGCCCACCAAGTTCGGCAAGGGCCTGTTCATCGGCATGGCCTACGTGGCGGGCGCGGGCTCCATCGTCACCCTGCTCGGCGCGGCGCGCGGCGCGGTGGCCATCGGCTTCTACAAGGAAATCGTCAACGTTGACATCGGCTTCTTCGAGCTGACCTACTACATGGCCCCCATCGGCTGGGCCATGATCTTCCTGCTCTGGGGCTTCTTCATGATCTGCCTGAAGCCCGAGAAGGACCGCATCCCCGGCCTGCGCGAGAAGGCCCGCGAGCTCAACGCCAAGATGGGCGGCCTGACCAGGGACGAGATTCTGGCGGCCCTCATCGTCGCCT
>CAYUIN010000427.1:0-3128 GCA_964444695.1 uncultured Desulfocurvus sp. | reverse complement strand
TACATGGCCCCCATCGGCTGGCTGATGACCTTCCTGCTCTGGGGCTTCTTCATGGTCGTCTGCAAGCCCGAGAAGGCGACCATCCCCGGCCTGCGCGAGCGCGCCCGGGAGCTGAACGCCGGGCTGGGGCGCATGTCCCGCCACGAGATCATGACCGCCGTCATCGTCGGCGCCGCCATCCTGATCATGAGCCTGCGGTCCTTCGTGCCGGAGCTCAAGGCCATCGACAAGACGGCCATCATCCTGACCTCCACCGTGCTGTTCTACGTCTTCAAGATCCTGGACCTGCGCGACCTGGAAGACGTGCCCTGGAACATCATCCTGCTCTTCGCCGGCGCCATGTCCATCGGCTTCTGCCTCTGGGAGACCGGCGCGGCCAAGTGGCTCGCCGTCAACTGGCTGGCCATGTTCAAGGAAGCCAACTGGTTCGTGTTCGTGATGTCCATCGCCTTCTTCGTGATGGTCATGACAAACTTCATCATGAACGTCGCGGCCATCGCCATATCACTCCCCGTGGCGCTGGTCATCGCGCCGTACCTGGGCGTGTCCGGCGAGGTCATCCTCTTCGCCTCGCTGGTCACTGCCGGTATGCCCTTCGTGCTGCTCGTGGGCGCGGCCCCCAACGCCATCGCCTACAACTCCAAGCAGTTCACCAGCGGCGAGTTCTTCATGTACGGCATCCCCGCGTCCATCCTGCTGATGGCCGTGGTGGCCTTCGCAATCAAGTTCCTCTGGCCGCTCATGGGCATGGCCACGACCATCACAACCGGCGGCTAGACCTCCGTCCGTGAAAAAGGTAACGAGAGGTGCGGTCCGAGATGCAGCGGGCCGCACCTCTTTCACCTTCAAAAAGGCGGTACCCCAGCCATGGACCAGCTCCGGAACCTGCTAGAAAGCATTATTACGCGAGTCAACGTCAACCTCCACGAATTCGCCGACGTCGGGCCACACATCCGCGACCTCGTACCAGCGGAAAACTACTCGAACTTCTACGCCTTCTACGCCCTGACCCCCAACCATCCCCTGCACTTCCGGTTCTCCCAATCCTGCCTGTCCGGTACCTATTTCCTGGGCAAGTGCGAAGTGCGCCGCTCCATCATCTACAAAAGCGACATCCGCGGCGACGAGCTCAAGCCCAAAGGCACCACCGTCGACTTCGAAGGCATGAAGCTCAGGACCTACTCCGACGAATTCATCGCCATCCGCGACTCCTTCCTGCTCAAGACCCTGGTGCACAACTACTCCCACGACCCGGAGAACCTGGAAAAGTTCGCCATCCGCAACACCGTGGCCCTGCACTGGTCCAACATCCACGGATCGCCTGTGGAAGGCTGCCTGCTGGAACCCTTCGCCACCGTGGACCTGATGAGCGCCCACAACTGCGTGTTCGGCGCCCACAGCTACACTCAGGTCGGCTACCTCTCGCATACCTACGTCAAGCCCGGACGGGTCTGGATCCGCTACGAGGGCGCCTTCGAATTCGACTACCAGTTCCCCCAGGAGGTCCTGGACCGCTACGTGCGCTACGAGCGCGGCCAGTGCCCCACCGGCGTGCTCATGGACTACGTGGAGGACAGGAAGGACGACTTCGTGCCCATCTATTCCAGCGTGACCCAGGAGCCCGTCATCGGCGTGCCCCAGGGCGCCTCCCTGTCGCCCTACGCCGTGGTCAAGGGCGAGACGGCCCTCGACGAGAACGTCCTCGTCTGCCAGCGCGCCTACCTGGAGGAGGCCTCCCTGGGCTACGGCGCCAACGCCCAGGAGAACTGCTACATCGTCCACTCCCGCCTGGACGGCTTCAACGTCACCGCCCACGGCGGCAAGATCATCCACGCCCACTGCGGGCCCAACTGCTTCGTGGGCTTCAACGCCTTCGTCCACGGCTCGCCGGAAAGCCCCCTGCAACTGGGCAAGGGCTCCATCGTCATGCCCCACACCATCATCGACGCCGACGGCCCCCTGTCCATCCCCGAGGGCACCCTCGTCTGGGGCTACATCCGCGACGAAGAGGACCTGAAGACCCACAGCATGACCATCGCCCGCCTGCGCGAGTTCAGCGGCGAGACCACCTTCGGCACCATGCGCTTCTCCGGCAGCGGCAAGGCCTTCGTGGACGCCTTCACCCACCGCATCCAGCACATCCTGGAAGCCAACGGCGCATACTGGGACGGCGATATGGGCGCCGGACACGCCCAGAAGAACACCGAAATGGCCTTCAACATCATGCAGCCCTACCCGTCCGGCGACCTGCGCGGCCTGTATCCGACCCTGGAGATCAACCCCGCCGGGCAGAACCTGATGGAAGACGACTAGCCCCCGCCCCCATGCACGCAACAGGGCCGCCCCCCACCGGGAGGCGGCCCTTTTCCGTCGCCGTCCGGCCCCAAGGCCGGGCGTCGTCTAACGCACGATGAGCACCGTGCCGTCGTAGCGGTGCAGCACGCTGTGCGACACGCTGCCCAGGAACACGCCCTCGATGTCCGTCAGCCCTCGGCTGCCCAGGACGATCAGGTCCACGCCGTTCTGCTCGGCATAATGCACGATCTCGCCCGCGGCGTCGCCCACGCGTACCACCGAGGTGATCTTCACGTCCTCCCCGGCACACAGGGCGCCGAACCCGTCCAGGATATTCTTCCCTTCCGCGATCAGCTCCTTTTCCAGCTTCTCGTGGGCGCTGCCGCCGATCAGCCGGGGGATGTTGCCGGGGCAGTTGAACAGCACGAGCTCCGCGCCCTGGCTGCAGGCCACGCCGCTGGCGCGATGGGCCGCCTTCTCGGCATGCTTGGAACCGTCCACAGCGACGAGTACCTTCTTGAACTTCATTTCTGGCCCTCCTTGTTCATGTTCGATCCGGGCCTCTGCCAGAGAGCCCCGGCCCTCAGTGATCCGTCGCACCGCCCGCACGTCGATCCGGCATTCAGTAGGCGCCAGGTGCATTGCAATATCGCGGGCCGCGCGCATCCTCGCCTGCGCCGGAACAAAGACGGGAGGCGCACTAAGGACATTGATATATTAATACGTTACCACCAGCACGCGGCCTGTCAAGCCCAACGGAAAAAACTTGCCGCCCCGCGCCGCACCGGCCCCGGAGCCCGCGCCCGTGGCCCGGGCCGCCGGACCCGGCGCCA
>CAYUIN010000426.1:0-3130 GCA_964444695.1 uncultured Desulfocurvus sp. | reverse complement strand
CGACCACGGCCTCCAGCATTTCCGCCGGGGCCAGGACCTTCAACGCGGCGATGCGACCCAGGCCCAGGTGCCGGGCCTTGTACACGGCGCCCATGCCGCCGCGCCCCAGGAGGCCGAGAACCTGGTAGCCGCCGATGGTCCGCATCGTGTCCTCAGTCCCGCAGCAGGCGGCGGGCGTAGGTTTCCGGCATGCCGCGTTCGATGATCCGCCGGGCCACGGCCTGGCGGTCGTAGTCCGCGCGGCGGATCTCGCAGGTCCGGACCTCGGTGTCGTACACGGCGTATTTGGCCAGGGAGTCGAAATCGTCCCGGGGCTGGCCCACGCTGCCCACGTTGAGCATATAGCGGCAGCCGGGGTCCAGGGTCGTCAGGCCCGGGGCCAGCACCTCGCGCTCCACGGCCGCCCCGTCCCAGCGCACGCGCTCCAGGTCGTGGGTGTGGCCAACGAAGCAGACGTCCTCCTCCAGGGCCGCAAGGCTCGCCCCCAGGCGCTCGTCCGCCACGTTGAACAGGTACAGGTGCATGTTTTCCGGCGGATAGCCGTGCACGAAACGGCACCCGGCCACGGACAGCGCGCGGGGCAAGGTGCCGCACCAGGCGCGGGTCTGCGGGGAGATGAGGGATTCCGTGATCTCCACGGCCTCGCGGGCCGAGGCATTGAACCAGCGCTTGTGCGCCGGGCGCAGCATGGCGTGCTCGTGGTTGCCGCAGACGGTGGGGATGTCGCGCTCGCGCACCAGGGCCACGCATTCCTCGGGGTCCGGGCCGTAGCCGATGACGTCGCCCAGGTTCAGCACCGCGCGGATGCCCAGGGCGTCCACGTCCTCCAGCACCGCGCGCAGGGCGTCCAGGTTGCCGTGGATGTCCGAGAGCACGGCCAGGCGCACGGCTAGGCCCCCTGGGCCTTGCGGGAGCGCGCCGCGGCCACGAACCGCTCGGCCCACCACGGCGCGGCCAGGGCGTGGATGTGGGTGTAGCCCGCGAAGGTGTTGCGGGCCAGCAGCCCGTCGCGCCGGGCCAGCATGCCGTGGCCGCGCTCCATGGACAGCGCCAGGGACAGGCCCTCGGGTGCCTCGGCCAGGCAGTGGGAATAGTGGAATTCATGACCGCGCAGCACGGCGCCCCGGGGGTGGAAGGGATTGTCCGCCACCACCTCGGCCTGGACGTAGCCCAGCCCGCGCGGGCGCTCGCAGACCTCGGTCCGCACCGGGAAGACCCCGGCCATGGGCCAGGTACGGCCCTCGAAGGTCAGGCTCTCGGCCAGGTACATGAAGCCGCCGCACTCGGCGTAGATGGGCAGGCCGGACTCGGACAGCTCGCGCACCCGGCGGCGCACGGTCTCGTTGCAGGCCAGCTCGCCGGCCAGGGTCTCGGGGAAGCCGCCGCCCAGGTACAGGCCGTGGATCTCCGGCCACGGGGCGTCGGCGATGAGCGACAGCTCCACCAGCTCGGCCCCGGCGCGGCGCAGGGCCTCCAGGTTCTCCTCGTAATAGAACCACAGGGCCGCATCGCGCACGTAGCCGATGCGCACCGGCTCCCCGGGCACGGCCGCCGGCCACAGCGGTACGTCGGGCGCGGCCAGGGCGGGCACGTCGCGGGCGATGGCGGCGATGCGCTCCAGGTCCGTGTTGTCGCGCAGCACCTGGGCCAGGCCGTCCAGGATCTCCTCCTGGCCGCCGTATTCGCGGTTGGAGATGAGCCCCATGTGCCGCTCGGGGATGGGGTCTGGGTCGATCTTGGGCAACGCGCCGAGCACGGGCACGTCGGTGTAGTGCTCGATGGCCGCGCGCAGGATGGCGCGGTGCCGCTCGCCCGCCGTGCGGTTGAGGATCACCCCGCCCAGGCGCAGGCCGGGCTCGAAGGAGGCGATACCGGAGACCACGGCCGCCGCCGTGCGCGTCATCTTGGTGCAGTCCATGGCCAGGATCACCGGCGCGTCCAGCGCGCGGGCCAGGCCCGCCGTGGAGCAGCTGCCGTCCAGGTCCATGCCGTCGAACAGGCCCCGGTTGCCTTCCACCACGGCCATGTCCCGCCCCTGCATCCGCTCCAGAAACAGGGCGCGCAGGGTCTCCGGCTCCAGGAAGAAGGGGTCCAGGTTGGTGGCCGGGCGGCGGGCGGCCAGGCCCAGCCACATGGCGTCGATGTAGTCCGGGCCTTTCTTGAAGGGCTCGACGGCCAGCCCGGACGCGGCTAGGGCCCGGGTCAGGCCCAGGCTGCAGATGGTCTTGCCCGCGCCGCCGGACAGACCGGCGACGACCAGGCGCGGCGCTTCGCGCTTCACGAGGGACGACTCCCGTAAAAAAACCGATTCCGGGGGGCACGACAGATGATGCCCGGCGGAATCGGCTTCTCATTAAACTTCAGGGCCGAGCCTTCGTGCGGCGCGAGCGCCGGGAAGGCCAACCCAGGCCGCCCGAAGGCGGCGGGCCGGTTGCGGCCTAGTCCTCGCCCTCGGAGGCAGCCTGCTTGCCGGCGCCCTTGAGGCCGTACATGGTCGTGGACCCGGAGGACCAAAACTCGAGGATCTCCTCGTTGACCAGCGCGGTCAGGACCTTCTTGACTTCACGGGCCTTCGCGTCCGGGAAGACCTTCAGGAAGTCGTTGAAGTAGAACTTGGTCTTGCTTTTGGAGTTGCAGAACTCCACGACCATATCTTTGGCAGTTGCCATGTCGATGGGCATGATGCACCCCTAGAGTTTTCGGGGCGCGGGTTTCCCCGCGCCCCGGTTGTTTTGCGTCTTAGACTACCACTTGAAGTTCGTGGTCTGGCGCCACGTGTAGTAGGCCGGATCGCGGAAGTCGTCGATCAGGTGCTCGGAGAACTCCAGGCCGCACTTCTCGAAGAAGCGCTCCCAGCCGATGCGCTCGGCCCAGTCGCCCACGCGCTCGTACTTCTTGGCATCCTTGGCGTAGGCATCCACGATCTGACGGATGACCTTGGCCAGAGTGGGCCAGCGGGGCGGCTCGTTGGGGATGAACGCCACAACGACCTTGGAGAACTTCGGGTTGGAGATGCGGTTGGAGATCTTGCCACCGGCCATGATGACCAGACCGTCGCCTTCCTTGTCGGACAGCGGCAGGGAGGGGCACATGGTGTAGCAGTTACCGCAGAACATGCAGCGCTCGTTCT
>CAYUIN010000425.1:0-3133 GCA_964444695.1 uncultured Desulfocurvus sp. | reverse complement strand
AAGGGCGAAAGCCCTTAAGCCGCCGGAGGCAAACATCCTCACGCCAGCCACCCGGTCCGCCATCCCCCCCGAGGGCCGCCGCCACGCCCGCCCGCCGTCTAGCGCAGCGGTTCGAATTCGCCCTTGTCGCGGTTTTTGCGGACGTTGTCCCAGGGGAAGACTTTGCCGTTCATGGTGATGTAGGCGCCCGGGGGCAGGAGTTGGACGGCGGTGAAGGCGCAGCCGAGGTTGAACAGGGCGTCGGAGTTGACGAAGGAGTACGGGATCATGGCCCCGAGCAGGACGACGGTCTTGCCGGTGTTCGCGGCGCCGATGAGGCGGGCGGTCTCGGGCATGGTGTCGGTGCCGTGGGTGATGATGATCTTGTCTTCGGGCGCGGCGGCGGCGCGCGCCAGGATCAGTTCGCGGTCGGCGTCGGCCATGAACAGGCTGTCCTTGAGCATCACGGTTTCGATGCTCACGGTGGCGGTGCATTTGGCCTGGCGCAGGATGTCGGTGAGGTGGGTCTTGGTGAAGACCAGTTCGCCGTTGAGCTGGTTGTATTCCTTGTCCAGGGTGCCGCCGGTGACGAGGATGCGGATCATCGGGGGTGTCTCCTTGGTGGAGCGGATGGTGGAGCGGCGGGCCCCCGGGGTGTGCCGGGGGCCGCGCCGTTACATGTGCAGGGACTGGCGTTCCGGGGAGAGTCTGAGCTCCAGCCGGTGGGCGTAGACGCTCATGGCGTAGCAGCAGATGAAGTACAGGAACGCGGCGGTGGTGTAGAGTTCGATGGGGTAGATCATGATCCGGTTGTTGAGCGTCATGGTGACGTTGGTGAGTTCCATGACGCCCAGGACGTAGGCCAGGGAGGTGTCCTTGAAGATGGCGATGAACTGGCCGACGATGGGCGGGATCATTTGCTTGAGGGCCTGGGGCAGGATCACGCGGCGCATGACCTGGTAGTAGGACAGGCCGGTGGAGTAGGCCGCCTCGAACTGTCCGGGCGGGATGTTCTGGATGCCCGCGCGCACGATTTCGGCCAGGTAGGCGCCTGTGAACACGGTGAGCGCGATGGTGGCGCTCCAGAACACGTGCAGGAAGGTGCCGGTGAGCACGGGGATGAAGAAGTAGAACCAGAAGATGACCATGATCAGCGGGTTGCCGCGGATGACCTCGATGTACAGGGTGCTGGGCACGGAGCACAGCAGGTTCCTGGAGGTCCGGCCCAGGCCCGCGAGCAGGCCCAGGGGGAAGCTGGCGGTGATGGCGATGACGGCCATCAGGATGGCCATGGCCAGGCCGCCGGTGCCGCCCATGATCTCGCTGGGGTCGTCCGTGGGGAACCGCCAGATGAGCATGGTGCGGAAGTTGTCGATGATCACTTCCCAGTTGAAGAAGATGATGCCTTTGACCGCGCGGTAGACCACGAAGGCCAGTGCGGCCAGGAAGGCGGCCTTGACGGCCATGATGGCGTATTTCCAGATCATGGCCACGGCGGTGTTCAGGGCGGCGCGGGCCGGGGAGTAGCTCATGCCGCGCGCGGCCCGGCGGCGCTGGGCCGCGTGTTCGAAGATGGCGGACAGGGGTTTGGCGGCGGTGGTGCAGCCCGCGCAGACCGGGTTCACCACGTTGCGCACGAAGCGTTCGCCCAGGGAGTTGCCCTGCGCGCCGATGCGCAGCTTGATGTTCACCGTGTTCAGCACGGCGGAGATGCCCAGCGACAGGGTCAGGTACAGGGCCGAGGCGGCGGTGGCGGCCTCGAAGCCTCGGAAGGTCATGGACTCCACCTGCTGCGAGGCCCAGGCCAGCTCGCGCACGCCGACGAACATCGCCAGCGAGGAGTTCTTCATGTTGTTCAGAAATTCGCTGCCCAGGGGCGGGATGATGGCCCGGAAGGCCACGGGCAGGATGATCTTGCGCAGCACCTGGGGGTAGGTCAGGCCGCTGGAATACGCGGCTTCGAGCAGGCCCTTGGGGATGGACTGCAACCCGGCGCGGATGACCTCGGCCATGAACGAGCCGGTGTACACGGACAGGCCGATGACGGCGGTCAGGAATTCGAAGCCGAAGTTGATGTCGGTGAGGATCTTGGGGAGCATCCAGTGCAGCCAGTGGGGCAGCAGGTCCAGGAAGCTGAACTGGAAGTTGAACACGGCCTCGCGCGCGCCCTCGGGCAGGGCCAGGGGGAAGGCGAAGTACCAGAACAACAGCTGCACCAAAAGCGGCGTGTTGCGGAAGAACTCCACGTAGCCCGTGGACAACAGGTACATCGGCTTGAAGCGCGAGACCCGGCCCAGGCCGAAGAAGATGCCCAGGCTCAGGGCGAAGACGGCGCTGATCAGCGAGAGGATGACCGTCCACAGGACGCCCGCCAGCAGCAGCAGGCCGTAGTGCTCGCCGTAGGTCTTGTTGACCGTGAACAGCACGCTCCAGTCGAAGGTGTAGCCGAAGTCGAAGACCCAGCCCCAGTAGTAGACGGCCGCCGCCAGGACGGACAGCAGCAGGCCGATCTGCACCGCGCGTTTTTCAAGCAGGAATCGTATCATGGCGCCTTTGAAACGTGCATGAGCCCGGGGGGCCCGGGCTCATGCGTTATGCGTTGTAATCGCTTGTCAAATGCGGCTTACGGCCACATCTCGATTTCTTCGGTCATCGGGAAGGCGTACGGGGTGTCGGGGCCGTACCACTTGTTGTAGATCTTCATGTAGGTGCCGTCGGCCCACATGTCCTGGATGGCGAAGTTCACGGCGTCGCGCAGCTTGGAATCGTCCTCGGGCAGGCCCATGCCGTAGGGCTCGTTGGAGAAGAAATCGCCGACCAGCTCGAACTGGCCCGCATCCTGGGCGGCGTAGCCGAGCAGGATGGTGGAGTCGGTGGTCCAGGCGGCAACGCGGCCCATCTTCAGGGCCTGGTAGCACTCGGACTCCTTCTGGAAGGAGATCACGTTCTTGTCGGCATCGGGGTCGCCGAGCTTCTTGAGCAGGTTCTTGATGTTGATCTCGGAGGTGGTGCCCTGCATGGTGGCGATCTTCTTGCCCACGAAGTCTTCCCACTTGGCGTACTGGCCCTTCTTGGCGAGCAGCTTCTGGCCGTCGAAGAAGTAGGTGATGGAGAAGTCGATGGACTTGTCGCGCTCACGCTTGTGGGTCATGTT
>CAYUIN010000424.1:0-3136 GCA_964444695.1 uncultured Desulfocurvus sp. | reverse complement strand
TCGCCGACAACCAGAAGTTCTACATCTTCCTGTCCGGCGTGGTGGGCTGCCTGGGGTTCACGACCTTCTACTTCTTCGGCGGGCTGCCCGCCACGGCCCTGACGGCCTTCCTGCTGGGCCTGTCCGGCAGCTTCGACGCCTCGCGGGCCTACGTGCTCAAGCTCAAGGTGACGCACACCCTGGGCGAGGGCACGGGCATGAGCCTGTTCAACTCCGTGGGCCGCGTGGGCCAGGTGGTGGGGCCGATGCTCTTCGGCTGGATGCTGATCCGCTTCGGCATGCCCCAGGCCGTGACCACCTTCGGCATCGGCTACCTGGTGATCACCGTGCTCTTCACGCTGACCACGCGCAGCGAAAAGCAGCTGGCCGCCAAGGGCCTGCTGTACGAACCACCGGCGGGCCCAGGCCCCGAGCCCGAGGGCAAGGCCTCCTAGCCCCGGGCGCGGCCCGGCGCAAAAAAAGAACCTTGGCGCGACGCGGCGCCAAGGTTCTTTTTTTGCGGCTCGCCCAGGGCCCTAGAACAAGGGGGCCAGGCGCTCGCGGGCCTGGAGGAAGGCGGCGCGGGCCTCCTCGCGCGAGGTCGCGCTGATGCCCGTGAGGTCCACCCGGCCGTGGGGCACCACGCCGGGGTTGGTCAGCACCACGAAGGGCCCGGGGCCGGGTTCGGTCATGCCGTCCAGGCGGCGCAGGACATCGGCCACCGTGAGCCCGGCCGCGCCGCCCAGGCGCAGGCCCTCGTGCCAGAAGCAGGGCTCGGCCACGCCCAGGCGCGCCGCGCCCAGGCGCCGGGCCATGTCCCGCACGTAGACGCTGGCGCCCTTGCGCGGGTTGAAGTCGTTCCAGTACAGGGTGCCGTCCGGCCCGACCAGCACGTCGCAGCAGAAGAACCCCAGCCCGCCCAGCTCCGCCAGGCGCGGGGCCAGGCAGCGGCGCACCGTGTCCTCGGCGGCGGCGGCCAGCTCCGGTTCGGCCAGGGCCGGGTGGGCCGTGCCCCGGTAGGAGTCGTCCTTGGTGATGGAGTCGAACACCGTGACCTCGGCCACGGCGCCGTCCGCGCGAAGCTCCCAGTGCACGGAGAATTCGGCCCGCAGCGGGTCCAGCCGCCGTTCCAGGAACAGCTTGCCGTCCACGTCCCACAGGGCGTCCAGGGCGGCCTGCAACTCGGCCGCGTCGCGCGGGGCGGCCATGCCGCCGCAGCTCACGCCGCCCATGCCGGACTCGGTCTTGAGCAGCGGGCGCAGCCCGGCGGCCAGCATCTCCCGGCCCCGGGCCAGCATCGCGGCGCGGTCCGGGGCGTGGAACCAGTCCATGGTCGCCAGGCCGAGGTCCGCGCACAGGGCCTTGAAGGCCAGCTTGCCCGCATAGGTCATGGAGACGTCGAAGCCGCAGTACGCCGGGACGCCCAGGGCCTCGGCCAGGTCGCGCTCGGCCTGCTCGATGCAGTAGAACTCCAGGCGGGTCGGGCCGTCCGCGGCCAGCGCGGCGATGGCCCGGCGGGCCGGGCCGCAGTCCAGCACCAGTTCGGAGAGGGTCTTGCCGGGGCGGTACGGGCCCACGGCCACCAGGGTCGGCAGCGACAGGCCCAGCCCCCGCCAGTAGGCCAGGAAGTCCGGGTCCACGGGGTCGGTGGTCAGCACCAGGTGCCCGTCGCCCACCTGGCACAGGCCGCCGCGCTGGTCGTAACGCTGCTCCCGCTCCAGATGGCGCAACAGGACGTTGCTCTGTGAGTCGATGATGATCCGCTTCATGCGCCGGGCGCGGCCCTCCCCGGGCCGCCGGTTCCTACTGCGCCTGCTCGATCTGCTCGAAGATCTCGTCCGCCGCCAGGAGCATGTCCACGGGCGGGTCGAACTGGATCAGCTCGGCGGTCTTGAGGTTGATGGCGATCTTGGGCGGATCCTCGAAGACCTGCTCCAGGGAACGGGCCTTGGCGCCGTTCAGGATCTTGGCGATGGTCCGGGCGTAGAACTGGCCGACGTACTTGTACCCGGCCAGGGAGATGCTCATGAGCAGGCCCTGGCGCACCTCGTCCGACCCGTTCTGGGAGAAGGTCGGCACGCCCGCGTCCAGGGTGATCTTCACCAGCTCGGGCATGCTGCGCGAGCTGACCCCGCCCTGCACGGTGACGTAAATGGCGTCGGTCTGGCCCGCCAGCTGCTTGAAGCAGCGGATCACGCTGGCCTCGGCCTGGGCCTTGTCGGCGATGTCGCTCTGGGTGTGGCAGGTCACGACCTCGTAGCCCAGCTCCGGGGCCAGGGCCTGCACGGCGTCCATGGCCGCGTAGGTCCGCCCGGCCGGGGTGTCCTCGTAGGCCACGCCCAGCTTCTTGAAGCCCACCACCTCGTGGAAGATGCGGATCTGCTGCTGGTAGCGCTCCGGGGCGATGCGGGCGTGGATGAAGTCGTTGCCCGAGTCCTCGACGCCCTTGATGATCCCGGCCTCCAGGGGGTTGGCCGTGGCCATGATCACGCAGGGCGTGTTCTGCTTGTCCACGGCCATGTCCTTGCCCGCCCAGGTGCCGAGCACGACCATCAGGTCGATGTCCTTCTTCTTGCTCAGCCGCTGCAGGATCTCGCCGCGCATCTTCTCGCGCACGGCGTCGTCCCAGTTGGCGGTGTAGTGGGCGTCCTGCACGAATTCGAGGTAGTCGCTCTTGACCGTGCCCAGCCACTTCCACAGCTCGCCCACGCCCTCGCCCTGCTGCGGCGGGACCTCGTCGAACTGCAGCCAGCCCAGGTCGCGCAGGCCCTGGATCATGGAGACGAAATTCTTCTGGTAGTCGATGTATTCCCCGCCTTCATAGTAGCCCAGGCGCCATTTCTTGCCGTGGTTCTTCACGGGGGCGCTCGGCGCCTCCTCGGCGAAGGCGGCGGCGGCGAAGGCCAGCGCCGTCAGCGTCAGGACGGCCAGGACCCACAGACGTTTGCAAAAGGCGTTCATTACGCGGCTCCGTTTGGTCTTGTTGCGGTTCGTTCCGTTCGGGTTGCGGGGAAATTTATCACAGTTCCTTGTGCAGCACAAAGAAAGTCCAGGGGTCCCGAGTGGGTTCTATGACCACCCGCGCGGCCCCGTGGTCCAGGAAAAAATCCGCCGTGGCCCCGGCGTGGCAGGAGTTTCTGTCCCCGCCCGGGTCGCG
>CAYUIN010000423.1:0-3143 GCA_964444695.1 uncultured Desulfocurvus sp. | reverse complement strand
CCCGCCCACGGTCAGCACGTCGTCGCCGTTGACCGTCAGCGTGGGCGCCTGGGGCCCCAGGCCCAGGGCTCCTGGATCCTCCTGCTCCCCGGCGCGCAGGATGGGCTTGTTGTGGGTCAGGAACTCCACCAGCCCCTCGACCTTGGCGGGATCGGCCAGGGGCGCCGGTCCGGGGCCGGGAAGCTCCAGCACCCAGTCCGCCCCGCGCCGGGCCAGGGTGTAGGCCGCTCCCTGGCAGCGCAGCGCCAGGGAGCGCACGGCGCCGGGCGCGTATTCGGGCCACACGCCCTCGACGCGCGGCGCGTCGGCCGGTCGCGGGCCGGGCAGCTCCGCGCGGTCGATGTACACCAGGCCCCCGGCGACAATCGCGGCCAGGGCCAGAAAGATCAAAAGCTTCTTCATCCGCCGTCCGTCCCGGGTTCTCCCGGGGTCTGCTTCGTCCTCGGTTCCGCCCGCCGCCCCGCGTCGGGCAAGGGAGCGTGCGCAACCTTATTGACTATGATTCGCACGCCTGGGATGTCAAGGAGGCGGGCCCGCGCCGGGGGCCCGCGAGCCGGGAGCGCGGCGGGCATCCGCCCGGACCGGCGGCTGCGCGGTTGCATCCCGGGCGCTCTTGCCGTACACATGCCCCCGGGCGGGGAGGCGCGCTGAGGCTTGTCCTGAGCGGATTTTCCCGCAACTTGAAGACCTTGGAGACGAAATCATGGCCAGATGGGGCAAACTGAGCTACGCCCAGCAGCAATGCCTGGGCGCCGTGGGCAAGCTGATGCAGCAGACCGAGATGCTAAGTCCCGGCGCGCGCGTGGGCGTCGCGGCGTCCGGCGGCGTGGACAGTTGGCTGATGCTCAAGATCCTGACCATGCGCCAGCGCATCGTGCCCTTCCCCTTCGAGCTGATGGTGCTGCACGTCAACCCCGGGTTCGACGCCGCCAACCACGAGCCCCTGGCCCGCTGGTGCCGCGAGAACGGCATGGCCGCGCACATCGAACTGACGGACCACGGCCCGCGCGCCCACTCCGAGGAGAACCTCAAGAACTCCGCCTGTTTCTACTGCGCGCGCCTGCGCCGCAAGGCCCTTTTCGCGCTGTGCAGGCAGTACAGGCTGACGCACCTGGCCCTGGCCCACACGGCCGACGACCTGGCCACGACCTTCTTCATGAACCTCTTCGAGACCGGCAAGGTCCACGGCCTGGGCATGGCCGAGGACTTCTTCGGCGGGAAGCTGAAGGTCATCCGGCCCCTGCTGTACCTGGAAAAGAAGACCGTGGTGAAGGCCGCCAGGGACTTCGGGCTGGAGATCTGGAAGAACCCCTGCCCCAGCGCCGGGGGAACCCGCCGCGCGGACTGGGAAGAGTGGCTCGAGACGCAGTACCGCCGCGCCCGCCACGTGCGGCCCAACGTGATGCAGGGGCTGCAGCGCTGGCAGCTTGACAGAACCATCAAGAAGCAATAGGTGACGGGTAGTTAATTTGGCGGGAGTCCCGGCCCGCCGAACCGGACGGCCCGACGTTTTTTTGGAGGCGTATGCTCTTCCGCAAATACGACATCGTGATCTTCAAGGAAAACGAGGGATGTTCCAGAAAGCTCCGCCTGCGCGGCTGGCTTCTGGTGGCCTTCGTCGGGATCACCATCGGGCTCGTGGCCAGCAATGCCTATTTCTGGAAATATTACGCTGGCTACCGCTCCGCCCAATCCGGCCTCGAAGATTCCCAGAAGACCGTGCAGGAGCAGCGCACCCAGCTGCTGTCCCTGGCCGCCAAGATCAAATCCCTGGAAAAAGACCTGCTGCGCATCCGCGATTTCGACTCCAAGCTGCGGGTCATGATCAACCTGGATCAGGAACGCGGCGGGGGCACCTCCCTGGGCGGCTCCGAGTCCTCCGACTTCTCCGAAAACTACCTGCCCATGCACCGCCAGGAACTGCTGGCGCGCAAGATGCACAACTTCCTGCACCAGCTGAACACGGACACCCAGCTCGAGGAAGTCCGCCAGCAGCAGCTGATGCACGTGATCCGCGACAACCGCGAGCTGTGGGCCTCCACCCCGAGCATCTGGCCGTCCCAGGGCTGGATATCCTCGGACTTCGGCTACCGCACCTCGCCGTTCACGGGCAAACGCGAGTTCCACAAGGGCCTGGACATCTCCGCCCCGCAGGGCACGCCCATCTACGCCCCGGCCAAGGGCGTGGTGAACTTCGCGGGCCGCGACGGCGGCTACGGCCTGGCCGTCACCGTGAACCACGGCTCGGGCATCACCACCCGCTTCGCGCACCTGCACTCCATGGCCGTGAAGAACGGCCAGAAGGTGACCCGGGGCCAGCTCATCGCCTACGTGGGCAACACCGGCCGCAGCACCGGCCCGCACCTGCACTACGAGGTGCGCCTGAACGGCGTCCCGGTGAACCCGATGCGCTACATACTCAACTGACCGGGCTGCCCGGTGACAACGAGAGCCACGCCCTCTTGCCGGTCCGCCGAATGCAAGAGGGCTTTTTCATGGAACGCGCCGCGCGCCTGAGCCCGGCGCACGGCCACGGGCCCCGCGCCCGCAAGGAACCCGGCCCATGTGCGGCATAGCCGGATACTGGAACCCCACCCCGCCCCAAGGCGGCCACGAACCCGTGCTGGAGGCCATGGCCCGGGCCATGCGCCATCGCGGCCCGGACGCCCAGGGCTGGTACGCCGACCCCGGCGGCGGCCCGGCCCTGGCCCACGTGCGCCTGTCCATCCTCGACCTCTCCCCCGCCGGGGCGCAGCCCATGCACTCCCACGACGGGGCCCTGACCATCAGCTTCAACGGCGAGGTCTACAACTACGCGGACGTGCGCGCCGAGCTGGAAGCCCTAGGCGAGGCCCCGGCCTCCGGCTGGCGCGGGCACTCGGACACCGAGGTCATCCTGGAGGCGGTGCGCGTCTGGGGCGCGGCGGGCGCCGTGTCGCGCTTCGTGGGCATGTTCGCCTTCGCCCTGTGGGACCGGCGCGACCGCTCCCTGACCCTGGTCCGCGACCGCCTGGGCATCAAGCCCCTGGTCTACGGCTACGCCGGGCCCACGCTGCTCTTCGGCTCGGAGTTCAAGCCCCTGCGCGCCCACCCGCACTGGACCGGCGGCGTGGACCCCGGCGCCCTGGCCCTGTACATGCGCG
>CAYUIN010000422.1:0-3147 GCA_964444695.1 uncultured Desulfocurvus sp. | reverse complement strand
CTCGAAGACTCGCCTAACGGCTGAAGGCCCGGAGGCAATCGAGCCCGAGCCCACGCGCGTCCGCCCCGCCGTGCCCTCCCGGCGCCGTGCCCGGAGCGCGGAGAGCGCGGGAAGTGGAATGATTTAGAATTGTTAAGGCCGCGAAGGCGAATTCTGAAAAGGCTTGACAGTCCGGGGTTAATCCTTACTATCCCTGTCAAGTTTGCTTTGCGGATCGACCAGCCTCCGTTGTCCCGGAGGCGGCCCATCTTGTACCGGCGTCCCCCCCCTCATCGCCGGTGCCGGACCCGGGCTGCCTTCCGGCCAGCGGGGGCTTTTTTTATGCCTCGCGCAGCGCCCGGGGCTTGCCTGCCGGGGCGATTGTGGGCCACAGTGGGCCGGGGCCCCGGCCCCGTCGCCACCGTCAACCCGGCCCAGCGCGGGCCAAGGAGCCGCCATGGAACTGTCCGTCGTCAGCATCGAGAACCCCGAATCCCTGAATCTCATCCTGGGCCAGTCCCATTTCATCAAGACCGTGGAGGACGTCCACGAGGCCGTGGTGAACACCGTGCCCGGCGCCAAGTTCGGCCTGGCCTTCTGCGAGGCCTCGGACAAATGCCTGATCCGCACTTCCGGAACGGACGAGGAACTGACGGCCCTGGCGACCAGAAACGCCCAGGCCCTGTCCTGCGGGCACTCGTTCATCCTGTTTATGCGCGACATGTTCCCCATCAACGTGGTCAACGCCGTGCAGGCCGTGCCCGAGGTGGTGCGCCTGTTCTGCGCCACGGCCAACCCCCTGGAGGTCGTCGTGGCCCAGACCGCCCAGGGCCGGGGCATCATGGGCGTCATCGACGGCTTCGCCTCCAAGGGCGTGGAAGGCCAGGAGGACGTGGAGCAGCGCAAGGGCTTCCTGCGGATGATCGGCTACAAGCTCTAGCCCGTGCGGGGCGCCGCCGCCGCGCCCCGGGAGCCCGCAAGCGACGGGCCCCGGGGGCTGCGGGAGGCCGCCCGGCGGCCTTGACAATGTTGAATCCCTGTTCGTATAGGTCTATGCCTTTTCTTTTTTATCATGTGGGGACCACGCGCCGGTCCGCTCCCAGCAGGGACCGGTCACAAGACGGTTAACAAGGGAGAAATCAATGTCGGATGCGTTGAACAAACAGAGGACCTACGCCCTCGTGGGGCACGGCGGCTGCGGCAAGACTTCCATCGCCGAGATGCTGCTGCTCGAGGCCGGGGTCATCAACCGCCTGGGCAAGGTCGAGGAAGGCACCACCGTCCTGGACACCGAGCCCGAAGAAATCAAGCGCCGCGGCTCCATCCAGCCCGCCTTCGCCAGCTACGCCTGGAACAAGGCCACCCACTTTCTCATCGACACTCCCGGAGACAACAACTTCACCGGCGACCTGGGCTACAGCCTCGTGGCCGCCGACGGCGTGGTCTTCGTCGTGGACGCCGTGGACGGCGCCAAGCCCCTGACCCGCAAGCTGTGGGAAGAGGTCCGGGCCGCCGGACGCCCGGCCATGGTCTTCATCAACAAGATGGACCGCGACCGCGCCGACTTCGACATGGCCTTCGACAGCCTGCAATCCATGCTGGGCATCAAGCCCGTGCTGCTGTTCATGCCCATCGGCTCCAAGGACGCCTTCAAGGGCGTGGTGGACGTGCTGGGCGGCAAGGCGCTGTACTTCGAGGACGGCGGCAAGGTCACCGAGGGCGAGATCCCCGGCGACATGGCCTCCGACGTCTCCGTGCTGCGCGAGACCATGGTCGAGAACATCGCCGAGGCCGACGAGACCCTGATGGAGAAGTACCTCGAAGAAGGCGAACTCTCCCCCGAGGACATCGCCCAGGGCCTGCGCATCGGCGTGCTGTCCGGCGACCTGATCCCCGTGGCCTGCGGCGCCGCCCTGGAGGGCAAGGGCGCCCGGTTCATCCTGGACACCGTGGCCGAGCTGTTCCCCTCTCCCCTGGAGCACTCCCCCTGGCCCGGCGAGGGCGACGCCGAGCGCGCCGCCGCCGAGGACGGCCCCGTGGCCGCCTTCGTGTTCAAGACCATCTCCGATCCCTTCGCGGGCCAGCTGTCCGTGATCCGCGTGCTCACCGGCACCCTGAGCCCCGACAGCACGCTGCACAACATGACCAAGGACGACAAGGAGCGCGTGGGCCAGCTCTTGCTGTTGCAGGGCAAGGACCAGAAGCCCCTCAAGGGCGAGGCCGGCCCCGGCGCCGTCGTGGCCCTGGCCAAGCTGAAGATGACCGCCACCGGCGACACCCTGTGCGACCCCAAGGAGCCCTTCGCGCTCAAAAAGCCCGTGCTCTCGCCGTCCATCATCTCCTACGCCCTGGCCCCCGAGGAAAAGGGCGAGGAGGACAAGGTCTACGCCGCCGTGCACAAGCTGCTGGAAGAGGACGTGTGCCTGAGCCTGACCCGCGACGCCGAGACCGGCGACATCCTGCTCTCCGGCTCGGGCCAGCTGCACATCGAGATCAGCGTGGAGAAGGCCAAGCGCCGCTCCAAGGTCGGCATCCAGCTCAAGACCCCCAAGATCCCCTACCGCGAGACCTTCAAGGGCAAGGCCGACGTCCAGGGCCGTCACAAGAAGCAGTCCGGCGGCCGCGGCCAGTTCGGCGACTGCTTCATCCGCCTGGAGCCGCTGCCGCGCGGCGAGGGCTACGTGTACGAGGACGCCATCGTCGGCGGCTCCATCCCGCGCCAGTACATCCCCGCCGTGGACAAGGGCGTCCAGGAGGCGGCCGCGCGCGGCGTCATCGCCGGATACCCGGTGGTGGACTTCAAGGTCACCTGCTACGACGGTTCGTTCCACGCGGTGGACTCCTCCGAAATGGCCTTCAAGATCGCCGGTTCCATCGCCTTCAAGAAGGCCGCCGAGGTGGCCAAGCCCATCCTGCTGGAGCCCATCGTCAAGGTCAGCGTGTTCGTGCCCGACGAGTTCATGGGCGACGTGATCGGCGACCTCTCCAGCCGCCGCGGCAAGGTCCTGGGCTCGGATTCCAAGGCCGGGGTCACCGAGGTCCAGGCCCACGTGCCCATGGCCGAAGTGCTGCAATACGCCCCGGACCTGCGGTCCATGACCGGCGGCCAGGGTACCTTCACCATGGAGTTCGACCACTACGAGGAGGCCCCGCCCATGGTGGCCGAAA
>CAYUIN010000421.1:0-3149 GCA_964444695.1 uncultured Desulfocurvus sp. | reverse complement strand
AGCGGCTGGTGCGCCACGGCGGTGAACCCCGCAGCGCGCAGCTCGGCCTCCAGCTCCGGGGCCGTGGGGAAGGCGCCGATGGTGTCCGCCAGGTAGGCGTAGGCCTCGGCGTCGCCGGACACCGCGCGGCCCACCAGGGGCAGCACGCGGTTCAGGTAGACATTGTACAGGCCCTTCCAGATGGGGCGGCGCGAGGAGCCGAACTCCAGGATGCACAGCCGCCCGCCCGGGGCCAGGACGCGCAGGATCTCCGCATAGGCCGCCTGGCGGGGCAGGATGTTGCGGATGCCGAAGGCGATGGTCACCGCGTCCACGCTGGCCGGGGCCAGGGGCAGGCAGCGGCCGTCGGCCAGCACGGGCAGCACGGCGCGGCGGCTGTGCTCCAGCTTGGTCGCGCCCTTTTGCAGCATGGGCAGGGCGAAGTCCATGGCCAGGACCTGGGCCGTGGGGTGCTGGCGCCTGAGCTCCAGGGTCACGTCCATGGTCCCGGCGGCCAGGTCCAGGAAGCGGCCCGTGGCGCCGGGGCGCACGGCGCGCACCAGGCGGCGGCGCCAGACGATGTCCAGTCCCAGGCTCAGGAAGTGGTTCAGGAAGTCGTACCAGCCTGCGATGCGTCCGAACATGCCGGAAACGCGCCCGGCGTGCTCGTTGTGGTCGGTGCTGCTCATGGCGGGGGTCAGGATTCCTCGGTTTCCGGGGCCTCGGGGAGGGACGGGGCGCCGTCCGGGGCCTCCCGGATGGTGCGCAGCACCTCGTAGTAGATGGACGAGAAGAATTCCGGGAAGTTCGTGGGGGAGATGCGCCCGGTCTCGATGAACTTGACCGTGATCTCCTTGGCCACCTGCAGGGCCTGTTTCGCGTCCTTGTCCAAGGGAGCCTCCGAAATGCTGGATGCACGGGGAAAAACCCGCCCGGTGGGAAACGGCCCTGACCACCAAGTCGGGCTTCCGGGCGGGAAAAGAGGAAAAACCGTGAAGCCCTCCCCCTTTTTTCCGGCCTTGTAGCATGGCCCATGGCGGGAGTCGAGACGGGGCGGGGCCCAAAAAAGCGGCCCGCGGCGCTGGCCGCGGGCCGGAAAAAATCGGTCTGCGCCGGGGCGGATCAGCCCAGGCTGGCGGCCAGGGCGGCGATCTCCTCGCGGATGACCTTGGCGGCGGCGGCGGCGATCTCCTGTTCCAGGTTCGCCGTCAGCTCGGCCTTCAGCTCCTCCAGCAGTTCGGCCTTCAGCGCCGCCTTCAGCTCGTCCTTCAGCGCATCCATGTCCGGTGCGGGCGCGGCTTCGGGGGCGGGGGCCTGCTGGCCCACCAGGTCGCTCAGCTTGGCTTCCAGGGCGGCGATCTGCTTGCCGATCATCCCCTGGAGGTCCTTGGTCACGACCTTCTCCACCGTGTCCATGCGGTCGATGAGCTCTTCCAGGGCTTCCTGGGGCATCACGGCGGGCGGGCCTTCCTTGAAGCGCTTGGAGGCCGGGACCTGCTCGGACTGGGAAACCTCGGCCCGCGCGGGGGCCGGTTCGGGCTCCGGTTCGGGCTCGGGCTCGGGGGCGGCGGCCTCTTCGGGCTCGTCCGCGCCGAGGTCCATGTCGTCCAGGCCCTCGATGGCCTTGTCCAGGTCGTCGAGCCCGTCCATGCCGTCCAGCTCGTCGAGCTTGCCCAACAGGTCGTCGTCGTCCTCGGCGGCGGCCTCGGGCTCGGGTTCGGGCTCCGGTGCGGGGGCGGGTGCGGCCTGCTTGGGCTTGGGGGCGTCGCCGTTCAGTTCGTCGAGCAGGTTGTCCAGGCTGGAAAGATCGAGGTCGTCGTCCTCGGGTTCGTCGTCGGCGGGCAGGGCCTCGTCCTCGGCCGTGTCGTCCAGGTCGGACAGGGCGTCGTCCAGGTCGCCCAGGTCCCCGAGATCGCCCAGGTCGCCCAGATCGTCGCCCAGGCTGCCCAGGTCGTCGTCCCCGCCGTCGTCGGGGTCGTCCAGGGAGGAGAGTTCCTTGTCGATGTCCCCGAGGTCCAGGTCGCCGTCGTCGTCGGCGCCCAGGCTGTCGTCGGCCGTGTCCTCGTCGTCGGAGAACAGGTCTTCGAGCTCCTTTTCGAAGCTGATGTCGTCGTCATCGCCGCCCCCGCCGCCTTCGGCGAGGTCGCCTTTCTTGATGATGTCCGTCAGCTCAAGGATTTCCTCGGTGTTCGCATCGTCCGGAACCATCTCTAACCTCTCGGGTTGGTGGCCGAAGGTCGGGAAGAGAGGGGGCCGCAGGGGCCCCCTCTTTACCGGTGTTGACTACTCGTGGCAGGCGGAGCCCTTGCAGCTGGTCAGCTTCTTCTTCAACTCCTTGTCCTTGCCGGCAGCGTCGACATGGCAGGAGAGGCAGGTGGGCTTGGCGGCCTTCTTGTTGTGCATGGCCTGGTAGTACGAGTTGACGGTCTTGTCCTTCTTGTCCATCACGTCGTGGCAACCAGCGTTGTTGCACTTCTGGATGGGCGCGGCGCCGTCCCACTTGTGGTGGCAAGCCTTGCAGTCGGTGGCCTTGTGGGTGCTGTGGTTGAACACAACGGGCTTCTCGGTGGCGGCCAGTTTCAGACCGTCAGCGGGGGCGTCGGCAGCGTTCAGCGCCGGCAGGGCGGCGAAGCAAACCAGAGCGGCACAGATAAGACCCATGGAAAGGAACTTCTTCATCGTGGTGTCACCTCCTCAAAAGGTATTGGTAAAGTATTCACAAGGAAGCAGTATTGTACGCAGGCTGCCGTGTCAAGGCAAGTCTGGCGCCGCAATGGCTTGCAGGCGTTGGCCCACGGGCGCTTCCCGGCCCGGACCGCCCCCGCTCGGACAGGGTCGGCCCAGGTCGCCGAAATCCAGCAAAAACCGGACCACGAGGCCCGAATGCGGCTCGTGGTCCGGTGTGGTCTTGGTGTATAACTGTGAGAAACTATTGATTATTCATGATGAGCCCGCAGCCGCTCGCCTCGCACGGAAGCGGGCGCCCCGCCCGGCCCGCCGCCGGAAAGCCGACTGTCCCCCGCCGCGCGCCGCTCCGGCCCGGGGCGGCCCGGGGGGCTATTTCGGAAAATCGTCGCCCGGGCCGTATTTTTCCAGGTACCCGCGCGGCGTGACCATCCGCCTGCCCAGGGCCCGGGTGTTGGAGTTGCCCACGAAGAGGATGGACAGCA
>CAYUIN010000420.1:0-3154 GCA_964444695.1 uncultured Desulfocurvus sp. | reverse complement strand
ATCCAGGGCGATGGGCCCGCCCGCGCCGGGCAGGGCGCGCACGGAGCCGACCAGCAGCCGGTCCCCGTCGGTGACCACGACCTTCCAGTACAGCGGCGAGAAGGCGTCGGTGCTGAGCTCGTAGGGCCGTCCTTCCAGGCCCTGGGCGGCCAGGACCGGGCCCGTGGCGGCGTCCACCGCCGCGCGCACGCCCCGGCAGGCCACGGGATACAGCAGCACCAGGGCCAGCCCGGCCACGGCCAGGGCCTTGCCCCGCCGCCCCCGCGCGCCCGGCGTCAGGGACAGGACGAAAAGGGCCAGCAGCGTAAGCGTCCAGAACGGATCGATGATGAACACCGCGCCCCACTGGAAGCGGGTGCGGTCCAGCGGCGCCAGGAGCTGGGTGCCGTAGGTGGTGACCAGGTCCAGCCAGACGTGGACGCACAGCAGGGCCAGGGCCACGGCGAACGTCTTAAGCGGCGGGAACTTCCTGCCGAAAAGACGGAAGACGCCCGTGAGGATCAGGGCCAGGGCAAGCACCCCGAACACGGAGTGCGTCAGGCCCCGGTGATGCAGCAGGTATTCTTCGGGGCCCAGGCCGACGAAATTGTCGATGTCCGGGATCCAGGCCGCGAGGATGGCCAGGGCGTAGATCAGGCGCGTGGGGAAGCGGTCCCTGAGCGCCCGCCCTCCCAGGGCTCCGCTGACGATGTGCGTGACGGGGTCCATGGCCGTGTCGTGTAGCGCGGCGCGGGGGAGGGTGACAAGAGCCGAGAAGTGATTATCATGCCCGGGCCGGAGATGATTTTATGTACATGAGAGCGCCACTGTATTGGAGGATGACGCCAGTGTTCGCAGCGATGATGCAGATGATCGGCGGCAGCGCCCTGGTTCGGGCGGTGGACGCCGTGATATTCGATTTCGGCGGCGTGCTCGCCGAGGAAGGGTTTTTCGACGGCTTCAAGGCCATAGCCCAGCGCCACGGGATGGACCCGGGCGGCCTGGCCGAGACGGCGGTGGACGTCGTGCGCGGCGGCGGCTTCGTGGAGGGCCGGGCGTCCGAGCAGGACTTCTGGGAGGAGTTCAAGCACCGCACGGGCATCGCCGAGCCCGACGCCGCCCTGCGCGAGGAGATCCTGTCGCGCTTCACCCTGCGCCCGTACATGTTCGACGTTGTGGACAAGCTGCGCCGGGGCGGGTACAAGGTGGCCGTCTTGAGCGACCAGACCAACTGGCTGGAGGAACTCGATGCCGCCCACGGCATCTACCGTCGGTTCGACCTGGTGCTGAACAGCTTCCGCATCGGCAAGACCAAGAAGGACCCGAGCCTGTTCGACGAAACGGTGCGGGCCCTGAACGTGGAGCCGGACCGGACCCTGTTCGTGGACGATTTCGAGGGCCACATCCGCCGGGCGCAGTCCCGCGGCCTTCGGACCATCCACTACACGGGCCGCGAGAGCTTCGAGCGCCAGTTCAGGAAGATCTGCCCCGACATCTAGGGGCCGGGAAGATTTCACAATGAAGAAACCGTCCATCGGCATCACCCCGGAAGGCGTCCCGTCCATCGCGCTGGCCGCCTTCTTCACGCTGGTCCTGGCCATCCTGGACTGCGCCACGGGCGCGGCCGTCGGCCTGGCGCTGACGTTTTTCTGCGTGAACTTCTTCCGCGACCCGGAGCGCTACCCGCAGCGCGGCCCGGGGCTGGCCGTGTCCCCGGCGGACGGCAAGGTCGTCGAGATCGGCATGGCCGCCGACCCGTTCACCGGGCAGCGGCGCAAGCGGGTCTGCATCTTCATGAACGTCTTCAACGTGCACGTGAACCGGATGCCGGTGGCGGGCACGGTGGAGGAGCTGAAGTACCACCCCGGCAAGTTCCTCAACGCCAGCCTGGACAAGGCCAGCGAGGACAACGAGCGGATGTCCCTGTCCGTGCGCGGCGCCGAGGGCGGGCAGTGGACCGTGGTCCAGATCGCGGGGCTCATCGCCCGGCGCATCGTCTGCCGGGTGGAGGAGGGCGAAACCCTCGGCCGGGGCGAGCGTTTCGGGATGATCAAGTTCGGCTCCAGGGTTGACCTTTATCTGCCGGATGCCTATGACGTAGCTGTCCAGGTCGGGGAAACCGTCCTCGCCGGACAGACCGTCGTGGCCCGGCGCGCATAGCGGCCACGGCGCGAGAGCGCGCAAGATCATGAGCGAAGGCAAATCCAGACCGTTCCACAAGGGCGTGTACATCCTGCCCAATATGCTGACCACGGCCAGCCTGTTCTCGGGGTTCCTCGGGATCATGTGGGCCATCGGCGGGCAGTTCGAGTCGTGCGCCCTGGCCATCCTGGTCAGCGCCCTGTTCGACGGCCTGGACGGCAAGGTCGCCCGCCTCACGGGCTCCTCCAGCGAGTTCGGCGTCCAGTATGATTCCCTGGCCGATCTGGTGGCCTTCGGCGTGACCCCGGCGATCATGGTCTTCCAGTGGCAGCTGTCCTCCTTCGGGCGGCTGGGGCTGATGGCCTCCTTCCTGCTGGTGGTCTGCGGCGCGCTGCGGCTCGCGCGTTTCAACGTGAACACCGCCAGCACCTCCAAGAAGTACTTCATCGGCCTGCCCATCCCGGCCCAGGGCTGCGTGTTGGCCACCCTGGTGCTGTTCGAACCGTTCATGCCCGCCTTCGCGGCGGAGCACCTCCCCGAGATCACCCTGGCCATGACCTACGGACTGTCGTTCCTGATGGTCAGCCGGGTGCGCTACGCGTCCTTCAAGGAATACGATTTCGTGAAGGCGCACCCCTTCTCCAGCATGGTCACCGTCATCCTGCTCTTCGTGCTGGTGGCCTCGCAGCCCAAGGCCTTGGGCTTCCTGATCCTGTTCGGGTACGTCCTGTCCGGACCCGTGCACACCTACTATCTGCTCCTACGCCGCCCCCATATCCTACGGGAGCGGACCCGCAACATCTCGTAGCGCGCAGCGCAGCCTTCCTCTGATCACCGGACGGCGCGCATAGGCGCACCGCCCGGCACCACGAATCCGCCGGACGTCGTATCGGCAGACGTATTTCCTTTTTTTCGTTACCCTGCGGGGAGCCCGGCCAAAGGCCCGGGAGCCCGCCACTCAAGACAAGGAGACATCCCATGTCCGACCGCCTCTATTTCTTCGACACCACCCTGCGTGACGGCGAACAGTCCC
>CAYUIN010000419.1:0-3156 GCA_964444695.1 uncultured Desulfocurvus sp. | reverse complement strand
GGCGGCGTTGAGCGCCAGCAGGTTGGTCTGGTCGGCGATGTCGCTGATCACGTTCAGCACCTGGCCGATGCCCTCGGCCTTGACGCCCAGGGCGTCCATGTTGTCCTTGAGCGCCGAGGTCCGCTGGCGGACGTCGGCGATGGCCTGCACGGCCTGGGACACGACGGCCGAACCCTGTTCGGCGCGGTTGCGCGAGCCGTCGGCCTGCTCGGCGGCCTCGGCGGCGCCCTGGGCCACCTCCAGCACCGTGGCGTTCATCTGTTCCATGGCCGTGGCCGTCTCCCCGGCGCGGGCGCGCTGGCGTTCGGAGCCGTCGGCGACCTCGGCCACCTGGCCGGAGAGCTCGCCCGTGGCCTCGGCGATGGACGTCGCGGCCTCCAGCACCTGACGGTTGACCTGGCGGATGCGCTCCAGATGGCCCTGCATGGCCTCTTCCTTCTCCACCAGCGCCGTCACGTCGCGGGCGATCTCCATGTGCCCGATGACCCGCCCGCTCGCGTCGCGCAGGATGTCCGACGTGGGCTGGATGTGCACGGTGCGCCCGTCGATCTCGGTGGTGATGATGGCGCCCTGGTGGGCTGTGCCGGTGCCCCGGCACTGCTCGATGGGGCAGTCCGCCGTGCCGCAGATGCCGGTGCGGAACACGTTGCGGCAGGGCGTGCCGCGCAGGTCCTCGGCGGCCTTGCGGGAGAGCTTGGCCGTGGCCGTGTTGGCCTGGATGAAGTTCATGTCGTCGTCCACGGCGAAGATGGGGTCCGGGACGGCGTTGATCATGTATTCGTACATCCGGCTGGCGCTGAGGATGGCGTCGATCTTCTGCATCAGGCGGTTGAACCAGCCCGCCAGCTCGCCCATCTCGTCCCGGGCGCTGTCGTCCAGGGCGTCGGAGAGGTCGGCCCGGTCCTCGGCGATGTCGCGGATCTTGTGCACCACGGCGCGCACGGGCAGCACCACGCCCCGGCCCAGCGTGAACCACATGACCAGCAGGGGCAGGATCAGGATGCCCAGCAGCACACCGCCGATGCTCAGGCCCGTGCGCCAGATGATGGCCTCGGTGTCCGAGGTGTCCAGGGCGTAGACCATGATGCCGATCTGGTCGCCCTTGTAGTCCCGCACGGGGAAGGAGGCCAGGGCCTGGGCGCCCGCGCGCACGATGCTCTGCCCGGTCTTGCCCGCCTCCAGCAGCGCGGGGGTGACGAGGGTCTCCACGGTCTTTTCCTTGCTGCCGGAAACCAGCACGAAACGCCCGTCCAGCACGGGATACTTCTGCGGGTCCTTCAGGCGGGTGGTGATGGGCAGGCGGTCGGCGTTCATGTATAAAAGCAGGTCCTCGCCGCCACCGGCGGAGGCGGCGGCCAGGATGGGCCCGAATTCGACCAGGGTCTCCACCGAGCCCAGGTGGCGGCCGCCCTCGCCGCGCACGGGCATCAGCCCGCGGATGGCGAAGCCGCCGCGCCCCAGCTCGATGCCGCCCAGGGGCTTGCCCGAGGCGTTGACGTCGATGACCGTCTGCCGGAAGGAGGACAGGTCGTCGGAAATATCGACCCACTGGTCGCTGCGCTTGGCCTGCTTCTTGCGCCACAGCCGGGCCAGGCTGCGCGCGGTGGGCAGGTGCACGTGCAGCTGGAACTTGGAGCCGATCATCTCCTCGTATCCGGCCAGCATCGGCCCCAGCTCGGCGCGCAGCAGCTCGCGGGCCTCTTGCGCCTTGGGGTCCGCCTCGTCGTTCATGTCGCCCTGGGCGGCCATTTCCAGGGCCCGCACGACCACGGGCATCCTGGTGAACAGGGCGGCCATTTCCTGGGCCCTGTCGGACCCGGAGCGGATGGCGGACTCGATCTCCGCCGCCTTGTTGGCCACCACCGTCTGCACGGACCGCGACTCGAGCTCGCGCAGGTTGCTGGCCAGCAGGAACAGGCCCACGACCCCCAACACAAGCACGGCCAGGGCGACAGGTAACGCGACTTTCATGCGTATGCTCATCTTCTCACCTCGCAAAAGCGGAATCGCCCCTCCCCGACGGGGCGCCATTATCAAATACATGAGAGCACCCCATCGTAAACCAATATCAATATTCTTGTCATCAATTTCACAAGATGCCGAAGTTACGTGCAATCCCCATCCCGCGGCACCAGCCGCCCAGCCAACCCACTGAAATCATGCGCTTCATTGACGCCAGGCCTTGATGACGGAATAAACAGGCGCCCCCACAGGCCGCTATCGCGAATCATCGACGTTGGTTTTCCGGCCGAATTTCCAACAGGCCCCGTCGGACCGCCGCGCGACCAGGCAGGCAACATCAACCTGCCCAGCGCCGCGCCGCCCGCCCCCCCCGATCCGACCGGGCAGGGAAAGAGAGAACCCAGGGACAAGGACCGGACGGATGCGGCGGCGAGGCCCCCGACCGGCGCAGGCCGCCGGGGTGAAGCGTCGGGAGGCGACGGAGGAAGCGGGCAAGGCCTGGACGGACGGGCTCCATACGACCTGCGAGGCGAAAGAATCCGCGCGCGTCCCAGGCCAAAGGAACACCCGCCTGAGCCGGGGTACTTGACATTCATTCTCAGTCTCACTAGCGTAGGGCCATGCCAAAGCAATGCCGCGCCAGAGGGGGCCACGGATGGGGCCATGGAAAGGGACGCTGCCTGCGGGGAAACACCCTGCGGGACGCGCCCGGTGGCTCCGTCGTGCGCATCCAGGACCTCGCCTGCTGCCCCAAGGACCGCTGCCGCCTGCTGGCCCTCGGGCTGACCCCCGGCGCCACCGCGCAGATCAGCGCCAACGCCTGCGGCTCCTGCTGCCTGCGCGTGCGTGACGCGGACATCGTCCTGGGCGACGACCTCGCCGGAACCATCACCGTCAGCCCCGTGGACAAGGACGCCCTGGCCTCCTGACCCGCCCCGCGCCTTCGATGACTTTTCGGGCGCCCGCTTGAGCGGGTGCCCTTTTTCTTATCCCGCGCCTCGCTCGCCCCGCACCTTTCCGGCCCCACACCTTTCCGGCCCCGCGCCCGCACTCGGGCATCCGCCCCCCTGCGACGCCAAGGCCCCACGCCGGGTGCCGCGCCCTGCCCCGGGCCGGTCCGCCACCGCCCGCCCGCCCCTCGCGAGGCCCCGGCGCAGCCCTTGACAAGCCCGTTGAAAACCATTATCAACACCC
>CAYUIN010000418.1:1018-3163 GCA_964444695.1 uncultured Desulfocurvus sp. | reverse complement strand
ATCCACACGGCATAGCCGGTGGACGACATCCTGTACTCGTGCAGGGTCGGAAGGTCCTTGAGCAACGTCGCGAATTTGTACACAGTGGCCTACCGCATCACATCAAAGGAGTTCGCATGGACATCACCGCCACCATCGCCAACCTGAAGGCCCAGCCCGGCTTCGCCGAGAACGTGGGCATGATCCTCGTGCACAACGGCGTCGTGCGCGCCACGTCCCGGTCCGACGGGGCCGAGGTCACCGGCGTCGAGGTCACCCCCGACCACGACCGCATCCAGGCGCTGTGCCGGGAATTCGAACAGCGTCCCGGCATCTGGAAGGTCATGGCCGAAGCCCGCTCCGGCTGCCTGAAGCCCGGGGACGACCTGCTGTTCATCGTCGTCGCCGGAGACTTCCGCGAAAACGTCAAGGCCGCGCTGGCCGAAGTCCTGGACCGCATCAAGTCCGAGGCCGTGTCCAAGAAGGAAACCTGCCTGCGCTGACCAGGACCGGGGCGCCCGGGCCCGCGCGCGGGCGGCAAGACCTGCCGCCCCGCCCGGGCCGGGGCCGCCGGGGCCGCCGGAAGCCGAAGCCCGCGCGGACCCCGCTCCCAGTCTGCCATCCGGCGCGGCCGCTGTCACGCCCGCAGCGCGCGGGCGTCGCAAAACCGTCGCCCAAGGCGCCGTCGGCGAATGACCTTGCAATTCTCGTGCAATATCCCTACTAAACCGCATGCGCGTCATCCAAGTCGCCAACGTCCGCTGGTTCAACGCCACCGCCTGGTACGCCCTGTACCTGGGCCGCCTGCTGGCCGAGGCCGGGCACGAACCGCTGATCCTGGCCCTGCCCGGCACCGAGACCCACGCCAAGGCCCAGGCCTGGGGCCTGCCCGTGCGCGCCCTGCCCCTGAACAGCAACAACCCCCTGGTCCTGGCCCGCCTGGCCGGGCAGTTGCGCGCCCTGGTCCGCGAGTTCCGGCCCCAGGCCGTGAACTGCCACCGGGGCGAGTCCTTCTGGATCTGGGGCCTGATGCGCGCGGCGGGCGCGCCGTTCCGCCTGGTGCGCACGCGCGGCGACCAGCGCCTGCCAAGGAACAACGCCGCCAACCGCTGGCTGCACTGCCGCGCCGCGGACGCCGTCGTCGCCACCAACTCCGTCATGCACCGCCATTTCCAATCCGCCTTCGGCATCGGCGAGGGGCGCCTGCACCTCATCCTGGGCGGCGTGGACCGCGACCGCTTCGCCTTCTCCCAGGCGGGCCGCGAGCGCGTGCGCGCCGAGCTGGGCTACGGGCAGGACGACTTCGTGGTCGGCCTGCTGGGCCGCTTCGACGAGGTCAAGGGCCAGCGCGAAACCATCGAGGCCATCGCCCGCGTGCGCGCCGAGCACGGCCTGGGCCGCGTCAAGCTGATGCTCCTGGGCTTCGAGACCGCCACCACCCAGGCCGAGGTCGAAGCCTGGTTGAGGGCCGCGGACATGACCGACGCCACCGTCATCACCGGCATGCGCCCCGACGTGGCCGACTGCCTGAGCGCCTGCGACCTGGGCCTCGTGGCCTCCAAATGGTCCGAGACCATCGCCCGCGCGGCCCTGGAGATCATGTCCTGCCGCCGCCCGCTCATCGGGACCACCGTCGGCGTGATGCCCGACCTGCTGTCCCCGGACGCCCTGGTCCCGCCCGGCGACGTGCCCGCCCTGGTCGAGGCCGTGGCCCGCGCCGCCGCACAGCCCGCCCGCCTCGCCGCACTGGCCGCGCAGCAGGCCGCCGTGGTGGACCGCCTGTCCGGTCCGCAGTTCCTCGACCGCACCCTGGCCGTGTACGCCGGAGACCGCCCATGAGCCGCCTAGCCCTGATGCTCCCCAAGCTCTCCACCTACGGCGGCGCCGAAGGCTTCGCACACCGCCTGGCCGCCGCCCTGGCCCAGCGCGGACACGACGTGGACTTCCTCTGCGCCCGGCAGGAAACCGCCGCGCCCCAGGGCGTGAACGTCGTCGCCCTGGGCCGCCCCGCCCTGGGCCGCGCCGTGAAGATCGGCTGGTACGCCTACGCCGCCGAACGCGCCCGCGCCCGAGGCCGCTACGACCTGACATGCAGCATGGGCAAGACCGTGCGCCAGGACGTCCTGCGCATGAGCGGCGGCCCGCTGTCCAAATTCTGGGAGCTCT
>CAYUIN010000418.1:0-1008 GCA_964444695.1 uncultured Desulfocurvus sp. | reverse complement strand
GCGCGTCTCCCTCAGATGCTGGTCGCTGGCGACCAGTCGTTCTCGAAGTCCTCGCGGGCCTGGGCCCCGGGCGCGCCGCGCGCCTGGAAAGCCCTGCGCCGCCGCCTGGCCCCGGAAAACCTGCTCATCCGCCGCCTGGAACGCCGCGCCCTGGAAAACCAGCGCGTCTGCATCGCCGTGTCCCACCGCGTGCGCGACTGGCTCCTGGAAGCACACCCCTTCCTCGCCGGACGCGACGTCCGCGTGATCTACAACCGCCCGGACCTGGACCGCTTCTCCCCCGGCGACGCCGCCGACCGCGCCGCCGCCCGCAAGGCCCTGGGCATCGACGGCGACCGCCCATTCATCGCCACCGCCGGAACCAACTTCGCCCTCAAAGGCCTGGAACCGCTCATCCGCGCCCTGGCGCTGCTCCCCGGCGAGCCCGTGCTGCACGTCGCGGGCGGCCGCAACCCCGGCCGCTTCAAGGCCCTGGCCCACTCCCTCGGCCTGGGCGAGCGCATCGTCTTCGCGGGCCGCGTCAAGGACATGGCCCGCCTCTACCGCGCCTGCGACCTGTTCTGCCTGCCGTCCTTCTACGACACCTGCTCCAACGCCGTGGTCGAAGCCCTGGCCTGCGGCACCCGCGTCGTGTCCTCCATCGACAACGGCTCCAGCCACTTCCTGCCCCCGGAGCACATCGTCGCCGACCCCGGCGACCACGCCACCCTCGCCCAGACCATCGAACGCACCCTCGCCACCCCACGCCCGGGCCCCTTCTCCTGGCCCCAGGACGTCCCCTGCGGCCTGACCCCCTACCTGACCCTCTTCGACGACCTCCTCGCCACCAGCTGACGCGGCGAGGCGCGACGGCGGCGGGAAGGAGGAGACGGCGGACCGGGCGATCATGGGCTCGGGACGTTTGCCTCCGGCGGCTCAAGGGTCATCACCCTTGAGAATCCCACTATGGGCGGCCTGCGGGCTTGCTCGGGATGCAGCGCCCGGCTTAGCTTGGCCCTTTGCCTGAGC
>CAYUIN010000417.1:1666-3163 GCA_964444695.1 uncultured Desulfocurvus sp. | reverse complement strand
TGCATCGTGCGCGGCTACATCACCGGCTCGGGCTGGAAGGACTACCGGAAGACCGGCACCGTCTGCGGCTACACCCTGCCCGCCGACCTGCGCGAGTCCGACAAGCTGGCCGAGCCGCTGTTCACCCCGTCCACCAAGGCCGACCTCGGCCAGCACGACGAGAACATCACCGTGGACCAGGCCATGGCCGCCGCGGGCGAGGACGTCGTGCGCCAGGTGCAGGAAGTCTCCCTGGCCATCTACAAGGCCGGGCGCGACTACGCCGCCGAGCGCGGGATCATCATCGCCGACACCAAATTCGAATTCGGAGCCACCGAGGACGGCATCATCCTCATCGACGAGGTGCTGACCCCGGACTCCTCGCGCTTCTGGCCCATGGACGGCTACGCCCCGGGCCAGGGCCAGCCGAGCTTCGACAAGCAGTACCTGCGCGACTGGCTCTCCAACCAGGACTGGGACAAGACCCCGCCGCCGCCGACCCTGACCCCCGAGGTCATCGCACGCACCGGCGCCAAATACATGGAGGCCTACGAGCGCCTCACGGGCAGCCCGCTGACCCTGAAATAGCTCGCCGGATCGACGCGATGCCCCGCAGGACGGGGCTTGAACAGGATTTCCTCAACCGGGTCACCGGGCTCCCCCGCCCGGTGGCCGTAGCCACTGGCCGTAGATTGCATACGCAACGGCTGTGCACCGCAAGTGCAAGGACCGCAGAACATGAAGATCCCTGAAATCAAAATGCCCGAGATCAAGTTGCCCGAGCTGAAGATGCCGGAGATCAAGCTGCCGGAGTTCAAGATGCCCGAACTGCGCATCGGCGACCTGGTGGCCAAGGTGCCCATCATCCAGGGCGGGATGGGCGTCGGCATCTCCCTGTCCGGGCTGGCCTCCGCCGTGGCCAACGAGGGCGGCATCGGCGTCATCGCCGCCGCCATGATCGGCTTCCGCGACAACGAGGCGGCCAAGGACTCCGAGGCCCACGTCCGGGCCCTGGAGCGCGAGCTGCGCGCCGCGCGCGAGAAGTCCGACGGCATCATCGGCGTGAACATCATGGTCGCGCTGACCAACTTCGCGGACATGGTCCGGACCTCCGTGCGCGAGGGTGCGGACGTCATCTTCTCCGGCGCGGGCCTGCCGCTGGACCTGCCCGGCTACCTGACCGAGGGCGCCAAGACCAAGCTCGCGCCCATCGTCAGCTCCGGGCGCGCCGCGTCCATCATCTGCAAGAAGTGGATGTCCAAATTCAACTACCTGCCGGACGCCTTCGTGGTCGAGGGCCCCAAGGCGGGCGGGCACCTGGGCTTCAAGGCCGAGGAGCTGGACAACCCCGACTTCGAGCTGGAAAAGCTGGTCTCGGACGTCATCGCGTCCGTGCGGCCCTTCGAGGAGCAGAGCGGGCGCCGCGTGCCGGTCATCGCCGCGGGCGGCGTGTACTCCGGGGCGGACATCAAGAAGATGCTGGAGCTGGGCGCCTCGGGCGTGCAGATGGGCACCCGC
>CAYUIN010000417.1:0-1656 GCA_964444695.1 uncultured Desulfocurvus sp. | reverse complement strand
CACCCGCTTCGTGGCCACCCACGAGTGCGACGCGGACATCAAGTTCAAGGAGTCCTTCGTGCGGGCCACCAAGGAGGACGTGGAGATCATCAAGAGCCCCGTGGGCCTGCCGGGCCGCGCCCTGCACAGCAAGTTCCTGGAGGCCGTGCGCGCGGGCAAGCGCCGTCCGTTCCGCTGCCCGTTCCACTGCGTCAAGACCTGCGACATCACCAAGAGCCCGTACTGCATCGCCAGCGCGCTGACCAACGCCGTCAAGGGCAAGCTGGAACACGGCTTCGCCTTCGCCGGGGCCAACGTGGACCGCGTCAAGGAGATCGTCTCCGTGCGCGAGCTGATCGGCTCCCTCAAGGCCGAATACGAGAAGACCTTCGGCAACCCCGCGCTTTGACGCGAGCTGAAAACAGGATACGATGGACCCGGGCGGCCTCTGCCGTCCGGGTCTTTTTTTTAGGAGGTTCGCCGATGCTGCTGGCCGGAAGGCGCGCGCTGATCATGGGCCTGGCCAACCACCGCAGCCTGGCCTGGGGCGTGGCGCGGCACTTCGCGGCCCAGGGCGCGCGCCTGGCCTTCACGCACCGCTCGGAGTCCACGGGGCGGCGCATCGCGCCCCTGGCCGAGGAGCTGGGCGCCGAGGCCGTCCTGCCCTGCGACCTGAACGACGACGAGGCGCTGGGCCGCCTGGCGGAACGCATCGGCGCGGTCTTCGGCGGGCTGGACGTGGTGGTCCACTCCGTGGCCTTCGCCCGGCGCGAGGACCTCGCGGGCCGCACCCTGGACACCACGCGCGAGGGCTTCACCCTGGCCATGCAGAGCTCGGCCTATTCGCTCATCGCGGCCTGCCGGGCGCTGGAGCCGCTGCTGGCCCCGGGCGCGTCCGTGCTGGCCATGAGCTACCTGGGCGCGGAGCGCAGCGTGCGGGGGTACAACGTCATGGGCCTGTGCAAGGCCGCCCTGGAGGCCGGAGTGCGGGCCCTGGCGGCGGAGCTGGGCCCGCGCGGGGTGCGCGTCAACGCCCTGTCCGCCGGGCCGCTGCGCACGCGGGCGGCCACGGCCATCAAGGGCTTTCACACCGTGTTCGAACAGGTGGAGCGCCGCGCGCCGCTTCGGCGCAACGTGACCCTGGACGACGTGGGCCGGGCCGCCGTGTACCTGGCCTCGGAGCTGTCCTCCGGCACCACGGGCGAGACGCTGCACGTGGACTGCGGTTTCGCGTCCACGGCCCTGTAGCGGGCGCAACCCGCCGCCCGTGTTTGCAATCCGCGCCCGGCACGGGTATGGATGATCCTTGCGCGCGGCCCGGCCGCGCCCCGAAACCGCTCCACACGCACGCCCACGGAGGCCCGCGATGCATATTCCCTTCAACAGCCTCAAGGTCCAGCTCGAGCCCTACAAGGACGCCATGCGCGCGGCCTTCGACCGCGTCTACGAGCGCGGCTGGTTCCTCACCGGCCCCGAGGTCGAGGCCTTCGAACAGGAGTTCTCGTCCTGGCTCGGACGCGTCTCCACCGTGGCCCTGAACAGCGGCACGGACGCCCTGGCCCTGGCCCTGCGCGCCCTGGGCTGCAAGCCCGGGGGCGAGGTCGTGCTGCCCGCGCACACCGCCCTGCCCTGCTACCACGCCGTGCTGGCGGCGGGCTGCGTGCCCGTGTTCGCCGA
>CAYUIN010000416.1:0-3165 GCA_964444695.1 uncultured Desulfocurvus sp. | reverse complement strand
CTCCCGGCCCGGCCCGCCACCGGCCCCGTCCGGCCCGCTCCGGCCCGCTCCGGGCGCCTCCGGGCCCGGGTGTTCGGCGTTGCAACGGGCCACACGCAGTTGCAATATGCAACGATTTCAGGCCCCGCCCCGGGCGAGACTTCTCACAAAATCCAATGATATCAAACAAGTGCATAAAGTATCAAAGTTGGCACCCCGTTTGCTCCATGGGACCCGACATTGGGGCGGCCTGTTCGCCCTTGCAACACGAAGGCCCGGACCCCGGTCCGAACCCGAGATGAGGAGACAGATGACGCAGCACGCCGAGCGCAGCACGGGAACCGCCCAGCCCGCATCCAGGCCGACCATCCTGGTGGCGGGCAAGGGCGCGGGATTCGCACCCGGAACCCTGGACTACGCCCTGGGCCTGGCCGACAGGCTGGGCGCGGATCTGCTCGCCGTCTCCGTGAACACCTACCACGATTACGACGAAGGCGGCGAGGCAACGGGCCGCGCCCTGCGCTTCGCCTCCGCCGCCGCACAGAGCGTCGAGGCCCAGCGCGGCACGGCCAAGGAGCGCGGCCTGCGCGTGCGGCACCTGTGCCGCGACGGCAAGGTCAGCGACGTCGTGTCGGACCTGTTCCACAAGGAGAAGAACGTTTCCTTCGTCCTGGTGGAACAGGACATCCCCGCGAAGGCGGTCGCCTCCCTGTTGCCCGTACCGGTGTTCACCGTGGGCGACGAGGCGCGCGGCTCCCTGCAGGGACCCGGCAGCAAGGACATTCCGGTCCACGGCGCGGGGAGCGCCGGGGCCGTCGCGTGGAACAACAGCAACAAAGGAGTTCATCCCATGGCGACCGACACCTCCAAGCGGCAGGCCAAGAGCAAGGCGCTGCTGTTCGGCATCCTGAGCGCCGGCATCTATGCCGCCGTGTTCCTCAACTCGGCCACGGTCATGAAGTATTTCACCAAGGGCGGGTTCTACAACGTGCTGCCCGTGCTGACCGTGTTCGTGGTGTCGTACATCCACGGCAGTTTCGCCAGCAACGTCTGGACGGCCCTGGGCGTCAACGCCTCCCACAAGGCCGGCAAGGCGACCGTCAAGGCCCCGACCAAGCAGGCTCCGCGCCCCCGCGCCCGGATGAACGCCTAACCCCAGCCAGCGAGAGGACGAAACAATGGATCACAGCGCAGTCACCGAAGCTCTCGCGTTCATTGATCTGAGCGCGATCAGCATCCTGTTCTTGTTCTTCGTCGGCTTCGTCGGCGGTATGGTCAGCGGCTTCATCGGGTCGGGCGGCGCCTTCGTGCTGACCCCGGGCATGATGAGCCTGGGCGTTCCCGGCACCGTGGCCGTCGCCTCCAACATGTGTCACAAGTTCCCCAAGGCCCTGGTGGGCGCCATCAAGCGCTTCCGCTACGGCCAGGTGGACATCAAGATGGGCCTGATCGTCGGCGTCTCGGCCGAGGTCGGCGTGCAGCTCGGCATCCGCGTCCAGCGCTGGGTGCTGGCCATGTGGGGCCAGAACGGCTCCAACCTGTACGTCTCCGTGGCCTTCGTGGTGGTGCTGGTCACCGTGGGTTCCTTCGTGCTGCGCGACGCGCTGCGCCTGAAGAAGTCCGGCGGCGAGGCCGAGCAGACCAACCTCTCCAAGCGCCTGCAGGCCATCGAGCTGTGGCCGATGATCACCTTCGGACGCAGCGGCATCCGCATCTCCTTGTGGTTCACGGTTCCCGTGGGCCTGGGCGCGGGCCTGCTCGCCGCGACCATCGCCGTGGGCGGCTTCGTGGGCGTCCCGGGCCTGATCTACCTGGTGGGCATGACGGGCCTGATGGCCTCGGCCACCGAGCTGGTCATCGCCTTCGTCATGGGCCTGGGCGGCACGCTGATCTGGGCCTGGTTCGGCATGGTGGACATCCGCCTGACGCTGATCATCCTGGCCGGTTCGCTGTTCGGCGTGCAGCTGGGCGCCATCGGCACCACCTACGTCAAGGACTACGTCATCAAGCTGGTCATGGCCACGATCATGCTGATGGTCGCCGTCAGCCGCGGCCTGGCCATGCCCAAGTACCTGAACGCCCTGGGCCTTCTGGACTGGAACGAGCAGCTCACCGCCGTACTGACCAAGATCAGCTTCGGCTCCATGGTCCTGGCGCTGCTGGTCGGCTCGTACATCATCCTCTCGGCCATGTACAAAGGCCGCCGGGCCGAGGCCGAGGAGGAACGCGCCGCCGAACTGGCCGCAACAGCGGGCGGCAATGCGTAAGATGGAAGTCATGGTCGGCGTCGACGGTTCCGACGCCGGGATGAACGCCCTCAGGGAGGCCGCCGGGCTGGCGGCCTCCCTGGGCTGGCGCCTGGCGGTGGTCAGCGTGGTCCCGCCCTACGGCGGGAACATGAACCTGCTGAACCTCAAGCGCGCGCAGCACAACCTTGCCGCCCCGTTCCAGGAGATCCTGGACCGCGCGCTGGAAACGGCCCGCGCCGCCGGGGCCGAGGCCGTGGGCATCCTCGAAGAGGGCAAGCCCTACGAGCGGCTGGTGGATCTGGCCGCCGCGCGCGGCACGGAGCTGACCGTGCTCGGCAGCGGCCTGAGCTTCATGGAGCGCCTGGTCTCGGGCAACACCATCCGCCGCGTGGTGGGCTACGGCATGGGCGACGTGCTGGTGGTGCCCCAGGGCACGCATTTCGACTGCCGCCTGATCCTGAACCCGGTGGACGGCTCCCGCGCGGGTTTCACGGCCACGGACAAGGCCCTGGACCTGGGCCGGATGTTCGGCGGCACGGTGCTTTCGCTGCACGTCATCGAGGCCGAAACGCCCGTGCGCGACGTGCCGGAGCTGATGGACGGCCTGGCCTGCCGGGGCCGCGAGTGCCTGGCCGAGGTCCAGGCCCGGGCCGAGGCCATCGGCGTCGATCTTGAGACCATGAACACCGAGGGCCTGGCCCCGGAGGTCATCGCGCGCACGGCGCGCGAGCGCGGGGCCTCGCTGGTGGTCATGAGCGCGCGCGGCGAGGGGGGCCTGAGGCGGCTGCTCATGGGCAGCGTGACCTCCAAGGTCATGAAGCTGGCTCCCTGCCCGATCTACATCGCGCACAACTGATAGTTCCGTCCCGGCCGGGCATTCGTACCGCCTCCGGCCGGTCCCCGGGGCCTGCATCTCCCCGGACAGAACCAGGGGCCC
>CAYUIN010000415.1:0-3166 GCA_964444695.1 uncultured Desulfocurvus sp. | reverse complement strand
GGGCCCGGGCCCGGACGATCACCCCGCGCCCAGCAGCAGCATGATCACCGGGGCGAGGTTCGTCGGGGCCGAAGTCTCCCGGTAGACCTTGGTCCGCAGCGTGCCGTTTTCGACGTAGGCCACGCACGGGCTGCCGTCGTAGATGGTGATGTCCAGGGTCGTGATGGCCGTGGAGGACGCCGTGGTGGGGCAGGGCAGCTGGTCCCACGTCGAGCCGTTCCATTTGACGATGTACAGGGCCGGATCGTCGTCCGAGCTGATGACCGAGAGGTACAGGTCGTCGCTGGTGGCGGCCAGGCGCATCTCGCGGAAGGCCCCGTCGGTGATGAAGCTGCCCAGCCCGACCCAGGAGCCGAGCGAGCGGCCCACCACGTGCATCATGACCCGGCTGCTCGCCAGCCAGGCCACGACGGGGGACCCCTTGTACATCACGATCTCGGGATGCTCCGGGGTGCCCTGGCCGAGGATCGCGGCCCCGTAGTCGCTGCCGTCACGCTTGACGAACAGGTTCCCGTTCTGGGTGCAGACGGAATACCAGTACAGGGAGTCTCCGGTCATGCTCGGGTAGGAGTCGATGCTCACCAGCGGCTCCCCGCCCCAGCCCCCGTCGAGGCCGGGCTTGTCCGCCTGGTTGTGGATGTGCAGCATCATGTACGAGCTCGGGCTGCCGCTGGACTCCATGCTCGCGAAACAGGCATAGGGCACGCCCTTGGCGATGGCCGCCGTCAGGCCGTACTGGTTGCGCATCAGCGAGAACCAGGCCGTCCAGTAGGACCCGCCCGCATCGCTGTAGAACATGTGCCCCTTGTGGCCGTCGTCGTACCACACTGCGGACACCTGGCCGCCCTTGTAGGCGATGTCCGGGTCGTGGCACTCGTTGGTCACGGAGGCGAGCGAGGCCCAGCGGGACAGGTTGAGGTATTTGACGAGGCCTTTGTCGATGTTCAGGTTGGGGTCCGGCTCGCGGTAGAACAGGTAGAGCTTGGTGCCGTCCCCGGAAATGCTGGCTTGCGTGATCTCGGTGGGAGTGTAGGCATCGGGCACGACGTCCACCCAGGTCCCCGCGCGGATGGGTGCGGCGCAAGAGAGCGCAAAAAGCGCCAAGGCAATGGACCACATGCATCGACGGCCGACACCCATCGCAACACCCCCACATTTGATGGATATAATTCCAAAAATAAATTGAATTGCGCACGAATTTTCATGTATATTCAAGATGCGGTGCTTTTTATAACGCCGCATAGCACACTTCTCCGCTCATGGTAAACACCAAGGCAATATATTTTTTGTTTTATTCTCTTCCAATGAATGCGAAAATGATCAATAAATTGGATATAATTCTCCTGAGCACAACGGTGTATCATCCGCACCGGAACGATCCGTCGCCCGGCCCGCAGGCCCCGCTCGTGCTCCCAAGGCCGTGCGGACATGTGCAAACCGCGCTGCACATGTCCGTAGATGTGCAATATCCTGCATCGCCGTTTGCACATCCTGCGGGCGGTTTCCTGCACATCGCCCCGCCCGGGCCACGCGCCCGGGCGCAACGGGGCCTTTTCTCATACTAATTTAATCAGGACTATTTTAATCGCCTTTGGCACGTTTTCTGAAGGACGCACTGCGGTTCCTCTGCCGCCGCCGGACCGCGAGGCCGGGGCGGCTCCCTTGAAGGATGGCCTGACGACGCCCCCCACCGCGCCGCCCGAACGGGGCGCGGGGGCGCTTGCCCGCCGCACAGGAGAAAACAATGCACGACGAACCCACCGCCACGGCCCGCACGGGCCGGGCCCACCCCGCCGCGCGGGCCGTATTGGCCCTGACGCTGGCAGCCATGGCCGCCCTGTTCTGGGCCGCCTCGGCCCGGGCGCAGGACGCCCTCTCGGCCCCGCCCGTCCTGGCCGAGCTGATCGCCGAGGCCCTGGAGAACAACCTGGACCTGCTGGCCATGCAGGACCAGGCCCGCGCCCTGCGCGACGAGGCGCCCTTCGCCGGATCGCTGAAGGACCCGCGCCTGGGCCTGGGCCTGGCCAACGTGCCCGTGGACACCTACGCCCTGGACCAGGAGGCCATGACCCAGAAGCAGCTGTTCATCGCCCAGCAGGTGCCCTGGTTCGGGACCCTGGACCTGGCCGAGCAGGCCGCGCTGACCAAGGCCGTGGCCCAGGAGCGGCTGGTGGCCGCCAAGCGCCTGGAAGTCGCCCGTCAGGTGGCCGAGGCCTGGTACGACCTGGGCCTTACGGTCCGCAGCCTGGAGGTCAACGCCCAGCTCCAGACCCTGGTGACGCAGATGCTGCGCGTGGCCGAAACGCGCTACGCCAACGGCAAGGGCCTGCAACAGGACATCCTCACGGGCCAGGTGCGCCTGTCCGAACTGCTGGACGAGCGCACGACCCTCGAATCCCGCCGCCGGTCCCTGGACGACCGCATCGCCGCGCTGCTGAGCGCCCCGGACCTGCGCCAGGCCGAGCCGCCGGCCCCGTCCGCCCCCGGCGAGGGGCTGCCGGAGCGCCTGGAGCCCGCGCCCCTGGCCGCCGCCGCCCTGCGCGCCAACCCCACGGTCCAGGCCCGCCGGGCGGACATCGACACCGCCCGCCTGAACGTGGACCTGGCCCGCAAGCAGTACATGCCGGACATGGACCTGCGCCTGGGCTACGGCCAGCGCGACGACGACCCCAAGACCGGCTCCGACCGGGCCGACTTCGTCTCGGCCTCGGTGACCTTTTCCATCCCCCTGTGGCAGGGCAAGCGCCAGGACAGCGCGCTGGCCGCCAGCCAGCGCCGCCTGAGCGCCGCCCAGCGCGCCCTGGCCTCGCTGGAACGGGCCCTGCCGCATCGCGTGGACGCCCTGGTGGCCGAGATCGATTCCGCCATGGACAACCACCGCCTGTTCCAGGAGGCGCTGACCGTGCAGGCCGCCCAGGCCGCCGACGCCGCCCTGGCCGCCTATTCCGTGGGCCGGGTGGACTTCGACGCCGCCCTGGGCGCGCGGATGCGCCTGCTGCGCCTCGGGCTGCGCGCCGACCAGTACGGCTTCGCCGCCCGGCGCAAGCTGGCCGAGCTGGAAGAGACCCTGGGCGGTCCGGTGGGCGCCGTGCTCGCCGCCGCCCCGGCGCTCCCGGCCCCGGCCGCGCCGCGCCCCGCCGCCGCAGCGGCCCAGCCCCATGCCCCC